>JBBTCR010000285.1:0-2975 GCA_038043105.1 Bacteroidota bacterium | reverse complement strand
CGGATGATTATTGTCTTTGTAAACAGAAATGCTGCTCAAAGAATTCCCCTGGGCAGACCTTCGGAAGGTTCCGGAGGTTGGAGCGCTTTCGTCACCACTTCTTCTTCAGGAGATAGATGAAGACGGGGGCACCGAGTGTAGCAGTCACAACACCAACGGGGATTTCTGACGGAGCGAGAAGAATCCTCGAAACGAGGTCGCAAACAAGCAGGAAAATCGCCCCGCCGAGGAAAGAAGCAGGAATGAGCAAACGGTGATCGGGACCGAAGAGCAAACGACAGGTATGGGGAACCACAAGCCCGACAAATCCAATAACGCCGCTGACGGACACCGCTAGACCTGTGATGAGCGAGGCCAGGAGATACGAGATCCGTTTGACTCGTTCCACTTCGACGCCGAGGTGAGCAGCGGTCTCATCACCCGTCGCGATCGCATTATAGAAGCGAGATTGAGTAACGAGTCCCGCGGATGCTAGAATAATCAACGGTGCGACAACAACGAGCGAGCTCATTTCCGCTCCGCTCAGGTTGCCGATAAGCCAGAGGTAGGTTGCGCGAATATCCTGGTTCACTAGTGCGGTGAACAGGAGGATCAATGCGCTGAAGAACGCTCCTACCATCACGCCCGAGAGAAGAAGGGCGTTCGTGTCAAGAAATCCACGCCGGTGGCCGAGAGTGAAAACAAGAAGCATCACGAGTCCCGAACCAACAAAGGAGAACAACGGCGTCGTCAACTGTGTGATGCCGAGTCCAATCGAAAGCGCCACCAGTGCTCCAACGGTTCCGCCGCTTGAGATTCCTAGAATGTATGGCTCAGCCAAAGGATTTCTGAGAAGGGCCTGGAGCACAGCACCGGCGGTCGATAGACCGGCTCCGACGATCATCGCCAGCAGGATCCGCGGAAGGCGGATGTCGAAAAGAATTATTCTGGCCGACTCGGCCGATGGATCAGAAGGAGTGAGCAGTGCCTTCCAGGCAAGACCGAAAGAGATCGATGTTGTCCCGATCATGAGCGAGAGGAAAGCTGCGACGAGAACCATCAGTGCTAGCACGCTGAGAGTGGCCAACATTTTGGGGAGTGTCAGCGGAGATTTCGTCATCACGGATCGTTCTTGCTCTGTGTAGGTTGAGAATGCGATCGAAGAGCGCGCCACATTTCATCCACCAAAGTGTCGATCCCCACCCGTGTGATCGCTGAGATGCGAACAACCGGAATCTTCTTTCCGAACGAAACCTTTCTCAGCTTCTTGAGCGCTTTGTCTTCAAAGAGATCGATTTTGCTCATAGCGACGATGCGCGGCTTCCTGGCCAGTTCAGAATTGTAGCTGGCAAGCTCATTGAGGAGTATTTCGTAGTCACGCTTGGGGTCCTCGCTGATCGATTCGATCATGAAGACGAGAACCTTCGTCCGTTCAATGTGACGCAAAAACTGGATGCCGAGCCCCTTTCCCGCGTGTGCACCTTTGATCAATCCCGGCATATCAGCGAGCGTGAAGCTCTTCCCTTCTGCAATGCGAACAATCCCAAGATTGGGTGCCAATGTCGTGAAGGGGTAATCAGCGATCTTTGGCTTGGCAGCTGAGACCACCGATATGAGCGTAGACTTGCCTGCGTTGGGGAACCCCACCAACCCTACATCTGCCAGGAGTTTCAACTCGAGAAGCAGTTCATGCTCTTCCCCAGGTGTACCTGGCTCAGCGACGCGCGGTGCTTGATTGGTTGACGTGGCGAACTCCGCGTTTCCCTTTCCCCTTTTCCCCCCGTGCGCAACGATGATCTCATCATCTTGACCGACGAGATCCGCGATGACCTCATGGGTGTTGGAATCACGGACGAGCGTTCCGCATGGGACTTTGAGGATGACGTCGGCCCCGTTCTTCCCCGTCTGCGTTTTTCCTCTGCCGTGTTCGCCATTGCCGGCTCTGTAATGGCGTTTGTACTTGAAATCGAGAAGTGTGCTGAGCTGTCGATCCGCATGAATGCGAACGCATCCACCATCGCCTCCGTTGCCGCCATCCGGTCCACCTTTGGGAACAAACTTCTCCCGGCGAAAGCTGATAGCACCGTTGCCGCCATTCCCGGCTTTCACATAGATCGTGGCTTGATCGATAAATTGCATGCTGCTGTGATGGGGTCGTGGTTAGGACATGGTGTAAAGCATGAGACTATTCCTCAGGCTCACCACCATCAGTTGGCAGGTAGCGACTTTGGACTCTGTCCGTAAAGAGAATAGCTTCTTCAGAGAATGGATCGACATCGTTAGCAACGAAGATGTTCTCGATATACTTCGCTGCTTCCTTCCAGTCGGAGATTCTATTCAACTCGTCCAGGGCCTCGCGGAAACTCACTTCATCTTTCTTGAATATCTTCTTCGTGAACATCTTTTGCTCCGCAAGGGAAAAAAGCGAATGCATATCCGACAGCTCTGATGCGCCGGTTTGCCCTGCTGACGTTCCGCCGGCAGATTCAGCGGGCGAAGACTTTTCCTCCGACGCAGTCACACCCAGATCCTCGAAGTCGGAGAAAATCTTGACAGGGGGCTTGGCAGCCTCAATGTGCTGCCCACCGACCGGAGAAGGCTCGATGTCATGCTGAGGTTCCGTCTCAGCAACGGTCTCCTTGCTTTCCGGTTGGAGCAGTGGAAACGCCACCCCGGCCTCCGCGTTCCCTGTCCGCACCCTTTCAAGCACATTGGCGAGCTCGAGAAGCGTAATCTCTGTCAAATTCTTCCGGTCGCGCTCGGCTTCGAGGCGTTCCTTGATGTCGTTGAGCTTCTTGTCCTCAAAGAACACAATCGCTGCATTGATGGGAATCCGGGCATCTTCGAGGCGGGTGGCAGGAGTCGGCAGCGCCACCTCGATGAAACGCACCATCGGCCGTGTCATCAACGCGAGTTCAATGCTCGAATGCGTGGCGACAATCTCGTGATCGATTTTTTCGAGGAGCGAACTGAATTCTTCATACGTCAGCTCCGCG
>JBBTCR010000284.1:0-1812 GCA_038043105.1 Bacteroidota bacterium | reverse complement strand
GGGGCCCGTAAGACGTATTTCCACAGGCAAGCTTCTGCTTTGGTCATATTCTTCCTTAGTGCGCCTGCGAGTGGACGAAGATTCTTATTGTAAAGATAATGGCTGTGTTTGGTCGCTTTATCCAGGTTTGAGCCTCCCTCCCCCTCGTTGAGGGGGATATGGGCTTGCCATCGGCCAAGTCAAAATTCTTCACGCTGAGTAATTACCAAGCAAGCTCCAGTACCCGAATGGAACTTCCGAAGTCTTGAAGGCTTCAGAAGTCTGAGAGAGATGCTTGGACCATGTTGGGTCGGCCCTAAATCAGGAATTTGCCTCCTTCCATGATCTTGCGCTCGTCGAACCAGACTGTTGGCTCCTTCACAAGGCCATCGAGGTGGCTGGCAACGCGGACCGTCCCGCCCATGGACTTGTTGTCGCCGAAGGCGATGTGGATTGTCCCCATCACTTTTTCATCTTCCAGAATGAGGCCGGTAAGAATCGCTTTGTCGTTCGTGCCGATGCCGAACTCCGCCACGGTCCGTCCGTCCTTGCCGAGCGGCTCGAGCAACTCGATGAGCCGTTTAGCCTCACCGCCACCAGTGATATCGGTTGCGTACCCATCCTTGATGGTAATACGGATAGGTTCACGAACCATCCCAACGCTGGCCATCGAGCCATCGACAACTACAATACCTTGTGATTGACCTTCGAGTGGGGCAAGGTATGCTTCACCAGTTGGCAAGTTACCCCAGAGACCTTTTTCACGGAACAGTCCACTGCTGGCATGGGCTTTTCTGCCTTTGATTGGAAG
The DNA here is from genome assembly GCA_038043105.1 of Bacteroidota bacterium. GTDB lineage: Bacteria > Bacteroidota > Ignavibacteria > UBA10030 > UBA10030 > VGWB01. Next base: position 1,022 of record JBBTCR010000284.1, on the reverse strand, counting down.
AAGCACATCTGCACCAGCGGGAGCCTTCACGCGCACGGCGCTTGTCTTCTCGAGCTCTTCACACAAACGAAAGGTCCTTTCCGCGATTTTGTTGTAGTCCGCGTTCATGCACCGGATCATGATTTCTTCCGTCACGCCAGGAAGGGTCGCAATGCGTACACCTACCTCGCTCGCTGCGCGTCGTGAGTCGGTGTGCGTGAGCGATTTGGATGTCGGGCACAGCACAACGTCGACCATCTTCATGAGCTCGGCAACCTCCTTTGGCGGCTCCTCGCCATTGGTTTTCCGCGGGAGGATTTCCACAAGCAACACCTCGTTGCCAAGGTCTTTCGCGGCTTTCCACAAAGCATAGCCGATCGTGCGAAGAGGTTCATCGGTTACGATGAGAATCCGCTCACCGGGCTGAACACCCATGCAATCGCGGACGGCGATGAGGGAAGCGGAGTAGAGTTCAGAAGAAATATCCATGGTATGATCCGTCGTTGTGAGAAATGAGATGGGAGACGGTTTCAGAGCAATTGCCGATTGTCGATTGTCGATTTTCGATTGAGCATTGAGAAAAGACAGCAGCAAGTAAGTTAATTCCTGACTTCATGACTTCTATATCCTCTCAATGGCCTTCGTACGATTACGCCTCGCAGTGATCCTGGATGCCGAAAAGATGGCGAGTAGTTCTCTCGTTTCGTTCGCCACGCGCATAACGTTGTCCGAGCTGGCTTGACCCGAGTCGACAAGCATCTCAAGCCAAAACAAGGTCTCATCTGCCTCTTCCTCAACGATACCCAATTTGTTGATGAAGTCGGCTCGTGACCTCGCTCTGCACGCGGCTCGGTAGTTCGCCGCGACCGAGCAAGCAGATCGAATCAGCTACCTTCCAATCACTTCGGTTGTCTGATTCTTGGGTAGGCTCTCGACAAGTGCGATGCCATCGAGTGCCATCCGTTTTGACCTCTTCTTTAGTTCCTCAGCATTCATTCTCATCGACACCCCTCAGAAATTGTCAATTGGCAATCGGCAATCTC
>JBBTCR010000283.1:0-6506 GCA_038043105.1 Bacteroidota bacterium | reverse complement strand
GACGGACACAGAGGTCTTGGCGCACTTGATCGAGGAATTCAGCCGACGGAACACAAACTTGGCGGATGCCGTCCGGCAGGCTCTTCAACAAGTACAGGGAACGTACGGTCTCGTTGTCATGAGCGAGCTTGAGCCTGACAAGCTTATTGTTGCCCGACACGGAAGTCCGCTGGTGATTGGATTTGGTGAAGGAGAGTTTATTGTCGCGTCGGACGCTTCGGCTGTGGTTGAACATACGCGCAGTGTGTCGTATCTCAAGGATGGCGAGGTTGGAGTCATTACGCGCGAAGGTGTCACAACAACAACTCTGGGCAATGTCGAAACAAAGAAGTTCATTGAGGAGTTGACAATCGAACTGGCGCAGATTGAGCGGGGCGGATACGATCATTTCATGCTCAAGGAGATCTATGAGCAGCCCGAGACGATTCGCAACGCTCTGCGCGGTCGGCTGCTGGTGGATGAAGGCGAGGTCAAGCTGGGCGGTTTGGAGCACGTCCGTGACCGACTGCTGAAAGCCCGGCGTATCATCCTCATTGGATGCGGGACGTCGTGGCACGCTGCGTTGGTTGGCGAGTACATGCTGGAACAGATCGCGAAAATTCCAGCCGAAGTCGAGTATGCCTCCGAATTCCGGTACAGAAACCCAGTTCTGACATCAGAGGACGTTGTTTTTGTTATCAGCCAGAGCGGTGAGACGGCGGATTCACTCGCAGCTCTGCGTGAAGCGAAGGCAAAGGGGGCAACGGTGTTGGGCATCGTGAACGTTGTTGGAAGCACCATTGCGCGCGAGTCTGATGGGGGCGTGTATATTCATGCGGGACCCGAAATCGGCGTTGCCTCCACGAAGGCATTCACGTCCCAGTTAACAGTGCTGGCGCTCATCACGTTGATGCTCGCACGGGCCAAAGGTATGTCGCAGGCCGACTGCAAGGTTCTCGCACAGGAATTGGACAGCTTGCCCTCCAAAGTTTCCTATCTGCTGCAGGTTATGGGCCGGGTGAAGGTAATCGCGGCGGAATTCAAGGATGCCAGGAACTTCCTCTATCTCGGTCGCGGCTCGAACTATCCTGTTGCCCTGGAAGGTGCGCTGAAACTCAAAGAGATTTCCTACATCCACGCCGAGGGATATCCGGCCGCCGAGATGAAGCACGGACCTATCGCCTTGATCGATGAAAACATGCCTGTGGTTTTGATTGTGCCAAAGGATGGCATCTATGAAAAAGTCATGAGCAATGTGCAAGAGGTCCGCGCGAGAAGAGGGCGGATCATTGCGATTGCCAACGAGGATGACAGAGAGATAGAACAGCTTGCCGAATTTGTGCTGCATGTTCCTCGAACGTACGGTTTCTTTGGCCCCATCATCAACGTTATCCCTTTACAACTCCTCGCATACTACATAGCGGTTGCTCGCGGTGTCAACGTTGATCAACCACGAAATCTGGCAAAGAGCGTCACCGTCGAGTAGCTTCCTTTGATTTTCTTCGAAATCTTGTTATCTTTGATGCCCGTTACGGAACCCACTGGAGGAGAAGGGTATGAAAACTGAACACCGTTTCAAACCGAACGAATGGGCATTGGTCCTTGGTGCCTCAAGCGGCTTTGGTGGAGCAACAGCGATTGAGCTCGCCAAGCACGGTATGAACATCTTTGGTGTTCATCTGGATCGGCAGGCGACAATGCCCGCGGTGCAGCACGTTATTCGAGAGATCAAGCACACCGGGAGCGAAGCGGCCTTTTACAATATCAATGCTGCTGATGCCATCAAGCGAGACGAGGCCCTCGATGATATTCGAGAGCGGTTCTCAAAGGACTCTTCCCAAACCGTGAGGGTTCTGCTCCATTCACTCGCATTTGGAACGTTAAAGCCGTTCATCGCACAGAAGCCAGAGGACGCCCTTACGCAGGCTCAAATGGAAATGACGCTGGATGTGATGGCGCATAGCCTCGTGTACTGGACACAAGGGTTGGTCGCCCGCAAATTGATGAAAAAGGGGGGCCGGATCTTCGCGATGACAAGTTCCGGCGGGCACTCGGTGATTCCGCATTACGGTGCGGTCTCAGCGGCAAAGGCGAGTCTCGAGTCACACATCCGCCAGCTTGCAATGGAGTTGGGACCGATGGGCATCACGTGCAACGCGGTTATGGCGGGAGTAACGGATACTCCAGCTCTGCGGAAAATTCCGAACAGCTCAAAGATGATTGAAGTGGCCAAAGCGAAAAACCCGTTCGCACGGCTGACGACCCCCGAGGATGTCGCTAAGGCCATCGTGCTACTCGCCGATGAGAACGCGTACTGGATTTCTGGGAATGTCATTGGTGTGGATGGCGGCGAAGACATCGTGAGCTATATCGGATAGCCTCACCGGGGACTCATTCATATCTTCCTTCGACACGCTGGCTTCTCAAACTGAGGAACCCTATGTTCGACTTTGAGTTTACCGAAGAGCAGAAAATGCTCGGGGAGATGGTGCGAGATTTCACGAACTCGGAAATCAAGCCGCTCGCACGCCGAATCGATGAGGAGGAGAGAATCCCGCCTGAATTGATCCAGAAGATCAAAGACCTCGGCATCCTTGGTGCCGTGTTTCCCCAGGAATACGGAGGAGGGGGGGTCGGCGAAGTAGGGTATTGCATCATCCAAGAAGAGGTCGGTCGGGGATGCCTTTCGACCGCCACCTTCATTGGAGCTCATCAATCTATCGGTGCAAATGCGATCTACATCGGCGGATCGGAGTATCTCAAGAAGAAGTATCTCGTACCACTCGCCGACGGTAGATTCATTGGCGCATTTGCGCTCACAGAGACCTTGGCCGGCTCCGATTCATTCAATCTCCGCACCCGGGCGCATCGCGACGGAGACGAATGGGTTATCAACGGTGACAAGTTATGGATTACGAATGGCTCGCTCGCCGATGTCATCTCCGTTTTCGCTCGGACGGAGAAAGGTATCTCCGGCTTTGTGGTTGAAACGAATCTACCTGGTTTCAGTGCCGGCCCCCCCGAGAAGAAGATGGGCATCCGGGGGAGCGTGACTTCGCCGATTACCTTTGACAATGTCCGCGTACCCAAAGAGAACATCATCGGCGAGGATGGGCGAGGATTCATCGTTGCGATGAAAACCCTCGATGCTGGTCGTTTGGGGCTTGGCGCTGCGTGCACTGGAGCAGCGAAGGAAATGTTGGAGCTCTCCACCAAGTACGCAAAAGAGCGAAAGCAATTCGATGTCACCATCTCACAGTTCGAGGCGATTCAGTTCATGTTAGCGGAGATGGCCACATTGATTTACGCGATGGAATCGATTGTCTATCGAGCGGCGGCAGCGTACGATGCTGGCAAGTCGATCTCACGTCAGTCGGCAACGGTGAAGCTCTTCTGCTCAGAATCTCTTGACAAGATTGTGGACTATGCTGTGCAGATTCATGGAGGAATGGGGTATTCCCGGGAATTGCCCATCGAGCGGTACTATCGAGATTCACGTATCAATCGCATCTTTGAGGGAACGAGCGAGATCCAAAAGATTGTCATCGCGAGAGACGTGATCAAGAAGAATGGCGTAGTGTAGCGATCCTCGTCCTGATCATCGAGCGAGTTTTCTTCACAATAACCCCCGAAGCATCTGGGGATGCAGTTTCCCGCTTTTCGCCGTGAAAATTCGAAGTCAGGACGCCCCCTTGTCTTTTCCGACCTAAGGTGTTAGCGAGTGCCAACACTTTTTTTGTTTTAGGACGCCTTGTGGCATCTCTCCTCCGATGATCTAACGGCTACACCTATGTCGCCCCAACCGACAATCGTAGGAGCACATAGTTATCTACTTCTTGGCGGCGACAGTGCAGAATGCGATACACCAGCCCGCTACGCGCCCGACTGCCCGCCCGCCAAGCGTTCGGGCGGGAATGACAAGTCGTTCGCCCGTCCGACCGTGCGGTCCGGGCGGGGGCGGGCGCATTCTGGCGGGTCTGTCGTTCGCTGATCTGTAAACTCTCGGCTGCCTCAGCAACGGTCAATTCGCCGTTTTCGATCGGCCAATGACTCTTAGTCGTTCTGTCTCTCGATAGCTCATAGTCACGGTCTGTGTCATCGCGGGAGTCCTTTGTTTGTCTCGGGCTCCCATGATATAAAGACCTGACATTCTTGGTTAGGCAATTACATCTTGGCAACTACGTTTGGTATGGAAATTGACTTTTGGCACCCAAATGTCTACCTTTGCTGGCAAAGCTTACAAGGCAATTGTCAACCGCAGAGCGAGACGAGGGGACAGAATCCCGGACAGCACCTCTTTTGACTGTCAGAACGGGCGGTGCGATGGAGAGATGCCAGCTGTGACGCCCCCCATCCTTGGCTAAGAAATCTTCCCGTCAGGAAGTTCTAGAAGGTGCTGCTCCTAGATGGTCGAAGATTCTAACTACCACGTGGATGAACCAATTTGTCGCGAGGTTCCGGCTTTTTATCGCCGGTCATTCTACCTCAACGCTTGATCCTTCCCCAAGAGGGACGATCTTCTCGATGATTAACCTCAACAAAATACTCCCCTGGTTATCTATACGAAGCAAACTCATCATCGCCTTTGCCGGTCTGTCCATTATTCCCGTTGGATTAGTTGGTCTGCACGGAATCTACTCCAATGTGAGGATGATGAAGCAGATCGCGTTCGAGAATCTCACACACGACGTGCAGACCATTCGAGAGAAGACCGCAAACTTCCTCACGAATGTTGAGAGTGATCTCCATCTTCTACGGAACTCTTCATCGCTTGCGCGGCTTGTTAACGGGCTTGAGAAATCTCCAGGCGGTGTCCCCGAGAGTGAGATCCGTCATATAGGTGCTGAACTGTTGGCTTTCTCGAGAACGAAGGCAATCTACTACCAAATCCGGATCGTCGATGATCTGGGGAACGAGCTGATCCGCGTAGAATGCATCAACAGCTCAGATTCTCTTCGGTCGTTTCGCTCTGTTCCCGCCGCAGAACTGCACCAGCGCACTGAATCATATTACTTTCTTCTTGTAAGCGGCAACGGGCAAGATGAAATCTCGTTTGAGCCCGCCGAACTCGTAAATGAACACAACGAGCGCATTCCCGTTATTACGTTTGCAATGCCGCTGCGGACCGGAACGGCGGAGGTCGGCCTGCCCAAATCCCGTGGGAGGGGGGGTATTCTCATCGCGAACGTGTTCGCGAAAGATCATTTCCGCATTATGGAAATCAAACGACATCTCAACGTCGAGGGAAAAGTTGTTCTTGTCAGCAGCGACGGCTATTATCTTTATCACTCTGAAAAGAAAAAGGATTGGAATCGACTGCTCGCGTCCCGAGAAGAGGATAACCTTCAGAATGAATATCCTCCGACTGTTGCGGCAATGGTTCTGTCCGGAAATGAAGGAATACTGACAAATGGTCTTAATGACATCATTTCGTATGCCCCTCTTTTCTCGACGCGGACTGTCAGCTATGAGGAAAAAAGTGCCGCTGGATCGATGGTTCCCCTCTATGTTTTTGAAAGCGTACCCAAGGACCTCGTTCTTGGGTCCGTTCGTTCCTTCGCCTGGACCTTTGCCGGGTTCCTCGTCCTGTTCCTGGCAGGTGCGATTGGACTGGGTTTGCTCGCGACGCGTCAGTTCACGCAACCGATCGCTGAATTGCATCAGGGGGCAGCCATCATTGCACGGGGGAACTACGGGCATCGCCTGCAGGTGCAAACGCATGATGAAATCGAGAAACTTGCAGCCCAGTTCAACTCAATGGCATCATCGCTGGAAGCTCACGAGCGGGAGATTCAACGGCATCGGACAAATCTCGAGGAAATGGTGAGTTTGCGCACGCGTGAGCTCACAGATGAAAAAACAAAGCTTCAAGCCATTCTTGACAATGTTCCCAGCGCTTTTGTGTTGCTGGACAAAGACTTTCGAATTCAGACCGCCAGTGCGGCATTTGCTGCGGTGACGGGTCTGCGGTTGGAAGATGTGCGTGGTAAGGATTGCCGCGAAATGTTTTGCGGGAATGGGTTCTGTCAACAGTGCGTCTCGAGGCTGGCGATGCTCTCGGGTCAGATCGAAACCCACATAGATAAGGTTACCGATCGTAAGCTGGCTGATCGTTTCATTGAGCATACTGCGATCCCAATGAACAGTGACGGCGAAGGCAACGCCATTCTGGAGATCATCACCGACATCACGAAACGGAAGCAGTTTGAGCAGCGCCTCGTCCGAACAGAGCGACTCATGGCCGCAGGCGAGATGTCTGCTCTTATTGCGCACGAGTTTCGAAATTCGCTCACCTCGATCAAGATGATCCTACAGCTCCAGAAAGAGTCGAAGCGCTTCAGCCGGTCCGATAAGAAATCACTCGGCGTGGCGTTGAATTCGATCTATCACATGGAACGTGTAGTGATGGAATTACTCAACTTCGCCAGGCCTTACCCGATGGAATTCCGAACAGAAGAGCTGAGCGACATCATCAATGAGAGTCTGACCTTCGTCCAGCTGCATATCAATAAACAGCGTATTCGTCT
>JBBTCR010000282.1:0-1539 GCA_038043105.1 Bacteroidota bacterium | reverse complement strand
TGCGTCCCCAGGCGCAGAGGAAGAAGTTGAAGTTCCGGGTCTCGCCCGGCAAAGGCCTGCCTGCACGAATTCGCACGGACCCGACGCGCCTGCGTCAGTGTCTCCTCAACCTTGTTTCCAACGCCATAAAATTCACTGAGAAAGGTCACGTCTATGTGAACGTGGCACTCGAAACCGGAAATGACAACGGACCCTATATCCGCTTTGACGTGGAAGACACAGGGATAGGCATCAGGTGTGAAGATCATCAGAGGATCTTCGAGTCGTTCACACAGGCTGACGGAAGTACGGCGCGCAAGTACGGCGGCACCGGCTTGGGTTTGGCCATCACGCGACGATTGGTAGAACTGCTCGGAGGCCGGCTTACGGTAACAAGTGAAGAAGGACAAGGTTCCGTATTCTCGTTCGCAGTGCCGGCCGGTGTCGATACTCGGGAGCAGCCAAGCCCTGATGTGGATGAGGGTGCACACCAGACACACAGTGCCGAGAAGAAGGCTCAGCCGAAATTCTCGGGTCACGTGCTTGTTGCGGAGGACGTGAAGACCAACCAGATGCTTGCGAAGGCCATGCTGAGCCGGATGGGTCTGGATGTGACCATCGCGGCAGACGGAAATGACGCGGTACAAAAGGCTCGCGCCCACGACTTCGATCTGATACTCATGGACATCCAAATGCCCGGTATGGATGGCTATCAGGCTACAAGAACTCTAAGAAAAGAAGGCATAAAGACACCTATCGTTGCCGTGACGGCACACGCAATGAAGGGAGATGACCAAAAGTGCATCGAAGCCGGCTGCGATGACTACTTGGCTAAACCGCTCGACCGCCGGAGATTGCTTGAGAAAATTCAGAAGTACCTTTGTGTGAAGGACGAAGCTGCGTGTCAGAACACCGAGGCCGCCAAACTGAAAGAGAATGGGACCTTAGAGATCTCCTGTAATCACGCGCCGGAAGAATCCGGCGTGAGCCAGACATCCGAAGCCGCCGACAGCACGGAAATACTGAACTGGAACGAACTCATCAATCGATTGGGAGATGAGGAGCTGATCAGAGACATTGTGCCAATATTCCTAAATGACAACAAAGAACGGATCGAAAGGCTGACCGAAGCCGTGGAAGGTGGCGATAGCAAGATGCTCAAGCTGTACGCTCACGCAGTCAAGGGTGCGGCTAGAAACATCGGTGCTATCCGGCTTTCTGATATAGCCCATCGTCTGGAATGTTCGGGCCGAGAGGACGATCTGGAGGCCGTACCGTCGCTCTTTGACGCGCTTAAGACGGAGGTCGAGAAAGTCGTGGCGTTTTTGTCTTTGGAGGACTGGATAGAGATAGCCAAACGGGAAAAGGTCATTACAGATGATAAACTCAATGCCGGCATCACTTGCAGATGCTGAAATTGAGAATGCATCCAAGAAACCGGTTACTCATGGGAACGGGAATGTGCAAAACGCTTAGGTCAACGGTGGACACTCGTCGGTGGCGCAGCAGTCTCTTACCGATTGCCGGGCTGTCGGCACTTGGCATCCTGCTGACGCTCAG
>JBBTCR010000281.1:0-2596 GCA_038043105.1 Bacteroidota bacterium | reverse complement strand
CTCATACCTTCAATGGCTTCTGCAAATCACCTGCAGCAGCGCACCGACGCGACCGTTTTGAACGGTCGTGAGCGAAGCTTCAGAAACAAGGGCTAGCTCCATCCTCAACCTCTTTATCTAGCCTCAGAACGCAGTTGTGTGTCACCTTCCGTTCCCAAACCTGCGAACGCGAGAAATTCTCCTCACGCAGTTCATCACTCAGTGAGAGACTTTTACGTCAAATCGTTTTACATTCCTGCGGCACACACTTCACCGATCAATTGACCATCAATTCGAATACCGCGGAGGTAACCATGGCAAATGTCTTGACCGATACTCAGGAAATCGTCACGAAGCCGAGGGAGGTCATCTATCGACGGAAAGCCGATTGTGTCATCGAGAATCTGAAGAAGCGGAACATCTCAGCGCTTTACTGTCAGACGAGCAAAGACGCGATTGAGCAGGTCTGCAAACTCGTACCTGCGAAAGCTACCGTAGCACTAGGAGGGTCTGTCAGCGTCATTCAGTCGGGCTTGCTGGATGTGCTGAGGACGATGAACATCAAGCTCCTCGATCGCTACCGTGAAGGAATCACCAACGACGAGATTGAAGAAATTCTCAGACAAGGCGTGAGCGCGGATGTGCTGGTGACGAGCAGTAGTGCCGTTACAGCGGACGGCAAGCTCGTCAATGAGGACGGACGCGGAAACCGTGTTGCAGGCATGATCTTCGGTCCGAAAAAAGTCATTCTGATGATTGGAATGAACAAGGTTGTCCCGACGGTTGACGATGCGCTCACCCGCATCAAAAATGTTGCTGCCCCTCTGAACTGCATCCGGCTGGGGGCGGACACGCCATGTGCCCGGACAGGATTTTGCGATGACGCCAATTGTCATGCTCCTCAAAGAATCTGCAGTCAGATCGTCATCATCGAATCAAACAGGGTGAAAGATCGAATCACCGTCGTCCTCGTCGGCGAGGAGCTGGGGTACTAGCGGAAGGAGAGGGATAGTGGAAGAATTCGATGTTGCCTAACGCGGACGTGTTCCCGCGAGACCCGCCCGACCAAGTCCCCGCCTGAACGACTTGCCCCGAATCCTTCGGGGCGTAGTCGGGCAGGGTTCGGGCGGGCCGCGTAGCGGGCTGGCCGACCGAGCAGGAGTATTGGGACTAAGTCGCTCGGCTGCGCTTCCAGCCTGTGGTGAACGAAGTTCATCTTTCTCTTTGTTCATCACTCACAGCAGATTGCCATGCCCAGTGGGTTCTTCCCCCCATTTACCTTGTTGAGTTCTCTCGGCGCTGATGATTCCGACTCATTTACCAAAAATCGGAATTCTAGCGTGTCTTCGTCCGTCTTGATATGGGAAATCCGTTCATAAACAGAAGATCGCCTAGACGGCACGCAATTTGTGTCATTGTTCACGTCGACCACCTGAACAGGAAATCCGAAATGGCTGAAGTTGTCGAGAAGTCAAAGAAAACAATTGGAAGTGTCATCATCGTTGCCGAGCGGTGTAAGGGCTGCGGGTTTTGCGTGGAGTTTTGTCCCCCCGAAGTGCTTGAACTCTCCAGCGAATACAACGCCAAGGGGTATCATCCACCCGTGCTGGCGATGCGCGACCTCTGTACCGGGTGCAACATCTGCGGTATGGTGTGTCCTGACTTTGCAATCTATGGTTTCATCAAGAAAAAGAAAATCAAGGAGGCCTAGCCGTGCACGCAGATCCAACTGGAGTTCTCGCGGGAGCTCATTTCGTCGATGGTGACCATGCGTGCAGCGAAGGCGCCATCGCGGCAGGCTGCCGATTTGTCGCCGGTTATCCCATCACGCCCTCGACGGAAGTAGTGGAGCGCATCGCAGAGCGGTTTCCGTTTGTCGGCGGCATCTTCATTCAGATGGAAGATGAGATCGCTTCGTCCATCGCGATCCAGGGCGCTGTTTGGGGAGGGAAGAAGGCGATGACGGTGACGTCTGGTCCCGGATTTTCGTTGATGATGGAACACATCGGCCTTGCTGCCATGACAGAGACGCCGTGCGTGTTTGTCGATGTGCAGCGTGCCGGTCCGTCGACAGGCTTGCCGACGATGCCTGCGCAAGGCGATATGATGCAAGCACGGTGGGGATCGCATGGCGACTACGAGATCATCGCGCTTTCCCCGAACTCACCCCAGGAATGCTTCGACCTCACCGTTCACGCTTTCAATCTCTCGGAGCGATACCGAGTGCCAGTGCTGCTCATGATGGATGAATGCGTCGGACATATGATCGAACGCGTCGTCATCCCTCCCGCGGAGCAGATCGAGCTGTACGAGCGAAGAATGTATGAAGGACCGAAGGAGAATTTCCACCCGTTTGAAGCAGGAAGGGATCACGTTCCCATGATGGTCAAAGCTGGCGATGGGTATCGTATCCACGTCACGGGACTGACGCATGATGAGAAGGGCTATCCCGATATGTCCGTGAGCGCCCAGGGGAAGTTGGTGCGGCGGCTCATGGACAAGATCCGGTTACACACTGACGAGATTGTGAAGTTCCACGAGCAGGATGTAGAGGATGCTGATGTCGTGGTGTTGATGTACGGCATCACATCGCGGACAGCAATTCCGGCCATCGAGC
>JBBTCR010000280.1:0-15945 GCA_038043105.1 Bacteroidota bacterium | reverse complement strand
GAGGGAAGGTTTCTCGCACAGCATCTGCGGCGTCTGCAGCGGGGGCGGGCCATAAAGCCGTTTCGCTACCGGCATTATGGAATGCTTGCTTACGTCGGGAGCGGCAAAGCCCTCGCCGATTTAGCCAGCTTTAAGGGGAGGGGGTTCTCCACCTGGCTCTTCTGGCGGTCTGCGTATCTCACAAGACTCGTTAGCTTGAAGAACAAAGTGCTCGTTCTTTTCGACTGGTTTAAGGCGTTCTGCTTTGGGAGAGATATCAGCCGGTTCTGATTGCAGAATCGCTTGACTCCGGTTCACTCTACCCTCTTCCCTGCTCGCACAAGACAGTGTTGACATTCGATGAAAAAGGCAGTAACATTTGGCGCGTTGAATTGTCTTCCACCCTGTTGTACTCTCGTTAGCAAATGCGTCTCTGATTCACAAGAACTTTTTGAGGAGCCCCTTTGTATGACGATCAAAGAAAAAATGCACGGTGATGTCGCCGTTCTCTCCTTCAAAGGCAACCTGATGGGTGAGCCAGACACAACGGAGGTTCGCGAAAAGATCTACGGCTTGCTCCAAGAGGGGTTCACCAAAATCGTGCTCGATCTTGGACAGGTGAAATGGGTCAACAGCTCAGGCCTCGGCACGCTCATCGCTGCGATGACCTCCGTGAAGACTAAGGGGGGTGAGATGCGGATGGCGCGCGTCACCGACAAGGTTGAGAGCCTCTTCGCCATCACACAACTCATCAAAGTCTTCAAGACCTACGAGACTGTGGACCGAGCGGTCGCAAGCTTCAAGTAGTTGTACTCTGCTCTCACTAACCCCGTCCTCAGCTGCGCGGACTCTTACGCGTGCCTTCATTGGCATTCACAGCGGCGTCCCCGTGTTGTCTCATCAGCGTTGGTGTCACGCGTACTCGTCCAGAAGGCCTCCGCGGTTCATCGCAGCAGGCCTATCAAGAGATATCCTCGGCTGATATATGCTGTCGGCTCGAGCGGCTCGCCCCTTCACGGCCGCCATCGCCGATAGCACGTGACGTGCAAACCCTATGAGAACATCCTTTCTCTTGAAGTGCCTGCTCTGGAGCATGCTGATCTTTGCATTCTCCGTTGCACTTTTCAGCTTTCGGTCTCTCCGCGGCCTTGAACTGAAGATCGCCAACCTCAGTTCACCATTCCGCTCCAAGCTCGCAGCCAAATTCCAAACGAAAGCCGACGCGCCCGCCGTTCCCCTCTCGCTCTGGGGGCAGGCCTCTCATGATGTATATCTGCGCCACGCTCTCGCAATTGTCAAGAACTTGAAGAAAGCCGGCGCGAAGGTCGTTGTGCTTCCGTTGCCAAGCGACATCCTCCCTGTTCCAAAGATCCTCGATCTCCTTGACAAGCTCAAAAAACAAGGCATCGTGGTGTTCGGCGCTACGACCTCTCCTTCTCAGTATTTCTCACGGTCGGTTTCCTATCTTGAAGATCCAAAGAATTGGTGGGTCCGGCAACCCGCCCTGCACCGCGTCAGCATCCCGTGGGGTGTTCTTTCAATGTACACCGAGCCGTTTGCAGCTTTGTATCGCTTCGTTCCCAGTCAGTTCAGGGATTTTGATACCGGTGAGCCTGTTCCTGACATTGCCCTCCAAGCTCTGAAACGATACCTTGGCTATCCGGATTCTCTCGAGATCCGCCACACGCCATATTATGACTCCCTCGGTCCGCACACGATCCCACTCGAGCGCGACGGCTTTGCCTATGTGAAACACTCATTCCATTCGTCGTTTGATGGCGGCGTTTTTGCGTCCTTGTTGCCTGAAACAGATTCGTTGATCTTCTTCCCGACTCGCTGGAGCGGGAAGAAGGAACCGATCAATCTGGATTCGTCATGGGCATTCTACAATGGGAAGATTGTAGTCCTCGACTGGGGCAACCTCTCACAGTTTCAGTTTCCAAGCTTTGGATTGATCTATGCTCAAATCGTCAACGCGATCCTTCATAAGAACTTTGTAGATCGGTACAACGACTATGATCTCTTCTTCATCGCGCTTGTCGTGATCTCCCTCTCTGTCGTCAGCTATCATTTCCGCGGCATCATAACCGTTCTGGTCTCGTTCGTCCTTGGCGTGGGGATTGTTGTTCTGAGTATCTGGCTCTTCGATCGTTACAGCATTCTGTACGACCCGGTGTACGTCCTTGTCCCCATCGTTCTCTGCGGCTTCATCCTGCCCATCGTAAGACTTGCAGAGGAGAAGCGGGTGCTGGAAGAAGCTGGTCAAGAGCTTGGAAGAAGAGAAGAAGCGCCTTGAACACTTGAGGCGGGATCAGACCACTCCGCCCTAATCTCATTTCTCCTGTGTAAACACATGTTCGCTTTGGCCCTGCTACTGTTCGCCACTTTTTCGGGAACGTACCTGCTCCTCCGCAAGCTCAGCCAACTGGCTTTGGCGAGGGGGCCTCAGCAATGGGAGGTCACCGTTGCTGGCTTGCTTTCCTGGCTCTTCATTCTCTCTTGCGCAGGTTGGGTACTCTTGACCCTTTTTCTGCTCTATGATCTCTTGGTCCGCGGCACACTCGGCAATATGTTCATCTTGATGTTCATCGGTTTGGCTTCGGGATTGGTGTTTCAGTTCAAGGAGGTTCTTGATGTGGTGACCGTGTGGGACTTCTTCAAGACAGCTCTCTCCTTTCGTCCCTACGCTCCACAACCGTTGCACTTCGGTGAGGAGCTTGACAAGAAGAACATTCGGGATGTCTACCGAAAGACATCAAACAAACCTTTCCCAACTGTCCGTAAAGAGAAACCGCTTCTGACTGAAGAGGAAGTTGCCCGATTGCGTCAGGAGGTCCCCGCGCTGGCCGACCGCCCAACGCAATCGGCTCGCCTGAAGGAAGAATTGCAACAACTCAAGGCCGGTCAAACGGTGGACATTTCTGACCAGTGGAAAATCTACACGTTCGAGCGTTCATCCCATGATTTCTATGAACGAATATCTCGACTCACGATAGACCCGGCGCCGCGAACGCTGAGCTTCAGGCTCGATATTCAGAACGCAACTGAACACTATCTGCAGGATTCGGTTTTTGTTTTTCAACTGAAGCAGGATCTCTATCAGCTACTGCAGGTGCTGAACACAGACCCCTGGCTGAAACCGTACTCGAACTTTTGCGACCATATTGCCGCTACCTGTTACGGGATTGAAGCTGACAGCTTTGGCCTTGTACAGCACTATCCATTTCTCCATATCAGTGTTGCGAGGAAGGAGTTGTTTCAGCGGGAGGGGGAGTTCTTCAACGCGGCAGATCTTCACAAAATCTCATCCCTCACCTTCAACAACGGCAAACCTCTCCAGCCCTAGTTGATATGAAACGATGTTCCCTGCGTTGGCCCTGATCGTCCTCGCTTGTGGCGTGTTTGCTCAGAACATGTGCGAGCGTTTTACAGAGTACGGTGAGCTAATTGTCACACAGCTTCCATCAGCTCCGTTTCCTCATCCACAACGGTTTGCGGGACATACCTATGGCGGCCGGACGTATCCCGCCGAAATACATTACAACGACAGCAGCGTTGCGATATTTATTCCGAAAGGGTTTCAGCAGACGGGGTCAACCGATTTCATCGTGCATTTTCACGGCTGGTGGAACAACATCGAGACGACCCTCAGCCGATACCGATTACCACAGCAACTCGTTGAGAGCGGCAAGAATGCCATTCTCGTCGTCCCCGAGGGTCCTCGTAACGCACCGGATTCGTTCGGTGGGAAGCTGGAAGACGCTGGTGGGTTCAAGAAATTCATTGATGACGTGGTTGACATCCTTGTCCGGCAATTGAAAATCAAGACGAGAAAGGTCGGAACGATTATTCTCTCCGGCCACAGCGGTGCTTATCGCGTGATTTCGTTTATCCTGATGCGCGGCGGCATGCCGGAGAAGATCAAGGAAGTCTACCTCTTCGATGCGCTCTATGGACAAACCGAGAAGTATGTCTATTGGCTCGATCACTATCAGGGAAAGATGATCACGGTCTACGCTGATTCGGACGGTACAAAGGAGGAGACGGAAGGCCTGATGGCTGATCTGGACGGATGGCAGATCCCCTACCTCCTCAAGGACGAGGTTAACATCTCGCTTGATGATCTCCGCAGGCATCGGCTTGTCTTTATCCACACCGACCTCGATCACGATACGGTAATGCACGGAAGATCTCAATTTGGCCAATACCTGAGAGCGAGCTCTCTTATGGATCGATGATCGACTCTTGAAGAAACCTTCGCGGGCTGATCTGCGTTGTTTCGTATGAATATTTCAAGTATCGGTTCGTTCTGGTGCAGAAGATGTTCAATTGCTGATGGTTAAATGCTTATGCCGTACGATGTTTCAAATTTCGAGCAAGAGGTAATTCAACGCAGTTATCAAGTTCCTGTGCTCGTCGATTTCTGGGCTGCGTGGTGCGGCCCATGTCGTATTCTCGGTCCTGTGTTAGAACGGCTTGCACAACAGAACGGCAACCGATGGGTGCTCGCAAAAGTCAATCCCGAGGCGCATGTGGATGTGGCCCAGCGCTATCAGGTCCAGAGCATTCCCAACGTGAAGCTCTTTGTCGATGGGCAAGTCGCCGATGAATTCATTGGCGCATTACCAGAGCATGCCATCCAGCGCTGGCTGCAGAAAGCTCTCCCGAGCACATACCGAAAGCAACTTCTCCAGGCTCAGCAGTTGCTTGAAGCGGGCAAAAATTCGGAGGCTCAGCCGCTGCTCGAGGAGATTATCCACCTCGAGCCTGACAATGCACAGGCAAAAGTGCTGCTCGCACGGCTCATCCTCTTCAATGATCCAAAGCGAGCCGGACAAATCTTGGACGATGTTGAAGATCCCCGCTACTTGGAGCTCGCCGATGCTATGCGAACTATCTCGCGGTTACGCGACCTGATCGAAAATCCCAATGAGCTTCCTTCGTCGAGTGTACGGGAATTGTACCGTGGAGCCGTGCGGGAGCTGCTTGCCCAGGACTTTGATAAAGCGCTCGAGGGCTTCATCGGGGTCATTCGAAATGACCGTTACTATGATAACGACGGATCGCGGAAAGCCTGCATTGCAGTCTTTAAGATCCTCGGTGAGGAGCACGAAGTCACGCTCAAATACCGGCGCGATTTCAGTAGCGCGCTGTATGTCTAGTGTCATTCCAACCCGCCAGAACGCGGAGCGGGCTGGCAAAATGATTGAACGCATGCAGAATAGGACACTGAATCATCCGATAGTAACGGATGTTCACGGATTTTAAAATGAGAGAAATCTATCCGTGCTGATCCATACATTCCGCTTTTTCCGTGTCCCATTAAATATTCTCAGCTTCAAACCGGTCAGCATCTGTAGAATGATTTAGTTGGAGAAGCACTAGCCGCGGAGGCTTTGGGGATTGACGCTGAGGAATCTGTACCGTACATTGGATGCGGCAATGCGTGTGTCGGTGGGTTATGATGGTTGTAAGTATCGTGGGGCATGTTATGACACGCCTTCTTGTTGTTGTGGTATTCCTTCTCAGCGGCTGCACTTCACTGCAGCCGCCCGAAGCACCCGAAACGCTTCCTCAACTCGTTTACCAAGTCCCCCTTCCGCCGTGGCCTACTTCAGCGGTGGATCGCGACATTACGCTGGACCTGAAGATCTACGTCAACAGTGACGGTTCGGTCCGAGATGCCGTGCTTCTGACACCAAGTGGATTTCGAAACTGGGATGCGAGTGCGCTTCAGGAAATCCGCAAGTGGCGCTTTTCACCGGCAGTGGATCGCGGTAAACCAATTCCTTTATGGATTCGCCAGACCGTGCGGATTCATTTTGAGGTACCAATGTTTATGCCGCTAGCTGAGTTTGTGTGTACGGGGGCCGCGCTTGCGGATTCGGTCTACAGGTTGCTGAAGTCTGGCGAGCCGTTTGAGCTGTTGGCCAAGCAATTTTCTGTCGTGACCTCCCGGGAGCGAGGAGGAGTGTTGGGTAAGGTTGATGTGCGCACGTTCCCAGCCGAGATCCGACGCGAACTTGCGAAATTGCGGGATGGCGAATTCACCGGGCCGCTTGTGCTTGGGCAGCGCTATATCATCTACAAGCGGTTGGCGCGAGGTATAGAGGCTAGGGTGAATTGAGAAGCGGGTCCCGGTGCGCCTCGGCGTGAGAATGCGATCGGTTTTGGCCTCCGGAGGTTTTTGGATCGGGGAATCTCTCTGCCCGCCGGGATGCGTAGGAGGATGAAACGTACCCCGGGTGCTTTTGAACCTGCCTTTTCTGCTACGGAAGAATCTCTCGTTGTTCGTTGATCTTAAAGCAGACGCATTCTCGAGAGCCTGCTGTCAGCACCGTGTTGCTTCTATCAATGCAATGAAAGATCTCTCTATAATTATTCTTCTCTTCATGTCATGTCCTCGACCGTTTTTGGTCAGAAAGGGATTACGATGGCTCAGTTGGAGAAAGCGACGTTTGGCGCTGGTTGCTTCTGGTGTGTTGAGGCTGTCTTTGAACGGTTAGAGGGTGTTCACTCTGTCGTTTCAGGGTACACGGGCGGGACAAAACCCAACCCCACCTATGAAGAGGTATGTAGCGGCATGACCGGCCATGCCGAGGTTGCACAAATCACGTTCGATCCCTCCAAGATCAGTTATGAGCAACTGCTTGATGTCTTCTGGCAGAGCCACGACCCCACGACGCTTAACCGCCAGGACGCAGACGTTGGCACACAGTATCGCTCAGCTATTTTCTATCATGACGAGAAACAGAAAGCAGCTGCAGAGAAGTCAAAACTTGAAGCGCAGAAATCCATCCGTGATCCGATCATCACGGAGATCAAGCCGTTGACCCACTTCTACCAAGCCGAAAATTACCACCAGGATTATTATCGAAACAATCCTTCGGCCCGGTACTGCCAGCTCGTCATCAAACCGAAGTTGAAGAAGCTCAAGCTTGAATAGGCAGGACGGCCTCATTATAGACTGATTTCTATCAAACCACCAAGGCTCCGGCCCGAGGGGCCCAGCGTCACTCGCGCGTTTATGACTCACCAACATTTCAAAATATTCTCTAAATTCAGCTTGAGACACTAGCGTTGCTCATGCCCACTATTCTGCGAAAAGACACCGGCCTCAAGCTTCCTGATTTTACCCTCGTCTCCGCTTCGGCGGGGTCCGGCAAGACGCATACCCTGACTCATCGGTACCTGCAGTTCATTCTCTCCGAGCGCATCCCCCATAGAAATCTGAAGAACATTCTCGCGATCACCTTCACGAATAACGCCGCGGTCGAGATGAAGCAGCGCATCCTCGAGTACCTAAAGAAAGCAACATTCGGTGACGCTGAGATACTGAACCAGCTCGAAGAACTTGTCTCCCTTAAGCGCGACAAGCTCCGAACACGTGCCGAAGTGCTCATCGACGACATCCTCGATAGCTATTCTGATTTCCAGGTCCAGACAATCGACAGTTTCCTAACGAGGGTTATGAGGGTATCCGCGCTTGACTTTGATTTGCCTTCGCAGTTCGAGGTCGTTCTAGACAGCAACGCTCTCCTTGACGAAGCATTCGTCCTCTTCGCTGAGCGCCTTGCAGCCGACCGGCAGATGCGTGAATTGATGGAAGCGCTTGTCGCACTGGTGAACGAAAACCAAGGAGGCGATCGGAGGTTCATTTGGAACCCTTATGATACTCTGGCAAGCGAGGTAAAAAACCTGTACAAGCGCCTCAGCTCCCACATCGGCCAACCCGCTGCCAAGCCGGCATCAATTGACCTCAGAGAACTTGAGCGACAGATCCTTCGGATGATCAGAACAATCGCAGACAGTGCAGAAGCCTCTGGGTTCACGATGAGCGCTCACTATCGGAAGATCATCGATGCTGCGCGGTCGGGGGACTTTGCTTCCGTGTTCGACAAGAAGCTCGATCAAAAGGTCCTCAACAAATCTAACGATCCACGCTACAACGCAACAGTAGACCACATCGAGGGCCTGCAGCGCAACCTTATGGCAACGGTCTCACAGTACATCGTGGCGCGAGCAGAGGTCTATTATCAGCCGTACGTCCAGGCATATCTGCTACTACTCGACACCATTGAGACGGTTAAGAGGCAGAGAAACGAAATCGACCTTGGTGAGGCCAGCAAGAGGCTCGCCACGTCGCTACACGATGAACAGGTGCCGGAGATTTATTTCTCGCTCGGTGAGCGCATCCATCATTACTTGATCGACGAGTTTCAGGACACAAACCGCATACAGTGGGCCTCGCTCAGGCCACTGATTGAGGAATCCCTGGGGAAAGAGGGAAGCCTCTTCATTGTAGGCGACACCAAGCAGGCCATCTATACCTTCCGCGGCGGCGACTGGCAGATCATGGCCCGCATGTTGAAGAGAGAGGAATTTGCTTCAGCTCAATCCAATCACGATACGCTCCCCCTCAACCATCGCAGCTCCGAGGCAATTGTGCGGTTTGCCAAGAAGGTATTCCACGAAATCGTTCCGAAAGAAGTCGGCAGCGACATTGCAGACCTGAGCGGATTGGTCTCTTTCGAGCAGGACGTGCCGGGGGAAGCGAAAGGGAAGGGATATGTTGAAGTGGCCTCATTTGATCCACCCGAAACGAAGACCGACGACCCACCCGAGAAGAAACGCCTGTTGGAGATCATCAACGACTGCCTCAGCCGCGGCTATCAATATGGGGATATCGCGATCCTCACGCCAAAGAACAGAGATGTAGTAAAGGTAAGCGGGTGGCTTAATACTCGAGGGATCCGGTTTCTTTCCCACAGTAGTCTCGACATTCGCACGCGCGGGATCACCGGTGAGCTTCTTGCTCTCTTGAAATTTCTTGATTCTCCCATCGACAACCTTTCCTTTGCCACCGTGTTGCTGAGCAAGCTGTTCGCCGCTGCAACAGGCGAGGCTGTAACTGATGAGATGCGGAAATACCTGTTCGAGCAACACCAATCGAAGGATCGTGCGCAAGCGCTTTACACTTCGTTCCGCGAACTGTATCCCGAACTCTGGGAGCAATCGTTCGAACACATCTTTACCGTTGTCGGTTACCTGCCGGTGTACGATATCGTCGCTGAAGCGTACAAGACATTCTCGGTCTTCACCAAGCACCCGGAAGAAGAGGCCACTCTTGTAAAGTTACTGGAGGTTATCCGCGAGTTCGAGTCAAAGGGGAATAACAATCTAAAGGACTTTCTCCGATACGCGGAAACCGATTCTGAAGACGACTCCTGGAACGTCGCCGTTGGGCCGGGTGAAGATGCGGTGACCGTGATGACGGTTCACAAAGCCAAAGGACTTGGGTATCCTGTTGTGGTTCTTCTGTTTTACGACAGCTTCGCGCAACCGAACAATCTCTTCATTGAAGAGCGAGGGGACGCTCTTCACCTCCTGCGGATCACAAGCGAATGGGCAAAAGCGGACGAGCGCCTTGGCGCGATGTACCAGGCCAACAAGGCGCTTCAGCAAGTTGATGAACTCAACAAGCTGTACGTGGCCCTCACCCGAGCACGGAACGAAATGTACCTCCTCTCGGTGAAGGCGAGGAGGGCCTCGTCCCCCTCAAGGTTTTTCCCGCCTGGCGGCTTCTCTGACGGTGTGCAGAGCCGAATCCAGCAAGAGGAATCCACGCCAGAGCATGTCGCTCGCATCATCCACCCATCAACACGAGGCCTTCAACAGTCTTCAATGACAGGACGAATCGGACTCGAGGAAACAAAGCGGGGCGATTTCATTCACTCAATCTTCTCGCGGATTATGTATGTCGGCGAGGACCCAGCAAGACAGATTGACGAAACTATTCAGTTTTTCAAACTCGATGTGAGAGAAAGTTTTGACATTCCATCAATCAAGGACAAGATCCTGACACTCCTGCGTAACCCTGGCCTCGCGGGGTACTTCGTTGAACAGACTAACGGAGAGGTGAAGATCGAGCAGGAGATTACCGGGGCGGATGGACAGCTCCATCGTCTCGATCGACTTGTGGTTGATGCCGATAGGGTAGCAGTCATCGACTACAAAACAGGCGGCGAATCCGATGAATATCACGGCCAGGTGCAGCGCTACATGAAGCTTGCACGGGAGTTGTATCCGGACCGGTCGGTGCAGGGGTTCCTGGCCTATGTGGATCTCAACGTCGTTCGGAGAGTGGTGTGAGTGAGGTCAGAATTATATCGCCCCAACACAATCTACTCGAGACGGTGGCTGAGTATGTTCGCCCCAACGGCGGAGACTATTCAAACTCGATCGTTGTGTTCCCGGGAAAACGCCCCGCCCACTTTCTGCGCAAGCTGCTCGCTGATCGCGCGAGAACAAGCATCATACCGCCCCGCATTTTTTCCATTGACAACTTCATTCAGTTTCTCTTGAGCGATCAGCTCGGCATCCGCCGTAGGGTGATCAATGCGGTTGATGCGATCGCAATCCTGCATGATGTTCATCTCCAGCTTGATTCGAAGCTGGGCGGGAAATCCTATACATCGCTCGATGCATTTCTTCCTCTCGCCATCAAGCTGTTCGGCGAACTCGAAGAGGTTGTCCTGGCTGATGTTCTGCAGCGACGTTTGCGCGAGGTAGTGCAGAGTCTCGAATACCCAAAGTTTCACTCGCTTTCGGACTACTATGAGCGCTTCTATCACGCGATCGACCAACGAGGGTGCGTGACCCGAGCGACAATGTACCGGACCGTCGCAGATAGTCAGGACGGCATTAACCTAAGTATGTTCGACCGTGTCATTCTGGCTGGATTCTATGCGTTCACGAACGTCGAGACAAGAATCATATCGCATCTCCGAAGCCTCGAGAACGTCGTCCTGCTGTTCCAGAAAGGGGTAGGACTCAAGAAGCAACTGGAGATGCTCGATATTAAAACTGATGAGAACGAAGAAGTGGCTGTTTTGCGCGCGGACGCTCCTGCACTGCACTTCTACCGAGCGCCAGATGGGCACGGCCAGATCTCTGCCCTCGCAGCGAAGCTGAAGGAGAAGATCGATGCTGGCGAGTCTATCAACGAACGATCGGTCATCGTGCTCCCATCATCGGAGGTTCTCTTTCCGGTCATTCACGCGCCGCTTTCATTGCTCCAGGAGGATCAATACAACATCTCGCTGGGCTACCCGCTGGCGAGGACGCCGGTCTTTGGATTTCTCAATAATTTGATGGAACTCGCGAGTGGATCATTCAATGGAAAATATTCGGCCCATGGATATTTGCAGTTCGCCCTCCACCCGTATACCAAGAACATCCGTCTCGGGTCTCGCTCCGATCTGACGCGCATTCTGTTCCACCGAATCGAAGAATTCTTGGCGGAACGAAGAGCCAAGCTCCTGCTGACGCTCGACGAACTGGAGCAAGACGATAGGCTGTATGACTTCATCCTCAGAGGGTTTGAGGGACTCGGCGAGCCAATGACAAAAGAGGTCCTGCGACAGCACGTGAGGACGATCCACGACCGGACCATTCGCAAGTTTCTCTCGTTCTCCTCGCTTGGTGATTTCGCGCAGAAAGGCATCGACGTGCTGACATTCATTTTTGATCACAGCACAGCAAGCCTCCACCCTTATTTCCGCCCCTATGCCCAGCACTTCATCGACATCTTGGATGGCATCAGGTCGTCTCTCTTGCGCGAGAAACGATTCGACACTACGGCTGCGTACTTTGCTTTTTTCCGGCAGTACGTCACTACACAATCTGTCCCCTTCCTCGGCACGCCGCTCAAGGGGCTGCAGGTTCTCGGGCTTCTCGAGACGCGGAACCTGAAGTTCGATACGCTGTACATGCTCGACGCGAATGACGATATCGTTCCCTCGAAGCCGTCGGAGGATCTGCTTCTGCCACAACCGGTTCGCGAAAAGCTTGGACTTGAGACCAACCAGGACAGGGAGCGGCTGAGTCAATACTATTTCAATCTTGCCATTGAAAATGCCCGCGAGGTGCACCTGTTCTACACGGAGACTGAAACGGGCGGGAAAGAGAAAAGCCGATTCGTGCAAAAATTGATTTGGAACAAAGAGCGTGAAGTTCGTCGACCACTGGCGAGGGATCTCGAGCAACGGATCAAGTACAGGGTCAATCTCGCCAATCCGAAGCCGGGGAGCGTCTCGAAGACACGCTCAGTGGTAGAGTTCCTCCGCACCTGGAACCGTTTCAGCGCGACACAACTCGATGCGTATCTTGCCTGTCCCCTCAGGTTTTACCACAGCGCGGCGCTCGGTCTCAAAGAGAAGGCTGAGGCAAGCGAAGATGTTGATCAGCGTGACATTGGGAGCCTCGTGCACCGCATTCTGAAGGAGTTCTTTTCATCGTTCACTGGTCAGCCGTTGAATCCGGAGAGTATCAAACCAACGGATCTCGACGCAGCTATCGACAGGTGTTTCATAGAAGAGTACGGGAAAGACTTGCTCGGACCCGCGCTGTTCCTGCGTCAGCAAGTTCAGCTCCAATTGCGGAAGTTCCTCGAACGGTACCAGGTACCAATTGCACAATCAAACCACATTGTTATCACCGGTTTAGAGCAGAAGTTCACTGTTGAAAGCAGGGGAATTCGGTTTACCGGCTCGATTGATCGGGTTGAGACGCGAGGCGGGAAGCCCTTCATACTCGATTACAAAACGGGCAAGGATGACGCGTATGTGAAGATCCAGCTGGCCAAGATTGACCCGAAAGATCCTGACTCGTGGCGCGAGGCAATCGGTTCTTTCCAGCTTCCGCTATACATGCTCCTCTACTCCGAAGCATCGCAGCAACCAATTGATGTCGTCACACCTGCCTATGTTTTCCTCGGCAAGAACGATATCAGCATGGAGATTGAATCGGGGATTGGAGACGACGCACACACCGCCCGGGAGGTATACCGGGCCGTTGAGCCCGTGATGTTCAGCATGATCGAAGAGATATTCAACCTTGACGTACCGTTCAAGCCCACGGACCATCTTGAAGAAGAATGCCCGCGCTGTCCGTATAGCGCGATCTGTGGAACGCGATGGGCAGAGGGATGGAGGAGAGAGTGACCCAGATTCTACCTTCGCTCGCGCAGAACTAAGCTAGAAACCCTACCAGGTACGTCTATGTCTCGTTACGCGCAAACCAGCGGCATCCATCATTCCTTGCTGTCTGGGATTGGATTATGGAGGCATCACCCTGCAATTTCTGCAACACAAGGCAAAAGCAGGGATTTTTGGTTTTTAGCTTTCCTTGAAGCATTCCAATCATTTTTCTATATTTCTTATGCAGCCCCGCGGGAGTAATTTCCCGATAAAAAACATCGGGACAGGCTGTGGTAGCCCGCCACAACCTGCCCGCCTGCGCCCGCCAGACCGGATCTGTCGGGCTGGGCGTTCGGGCGGGAGCGTGGCGGGTAAAAATGTCAGTCCCAAAATGGCTGACGAACAAAGTGAGTCATTGCCATTTTGAGGATCCCGACGTCTTGAGTCGGGACTTCTCCCAAAATCACCCACGAACGTTTTGTGTGAGTGGCTGTGATTTTGCGGATCTCCCGCTCTTTGGGATCCCGCCTGTGCCGCCACAAGAAGAATGCTCATAATGCGGCATGCCGTACAACGGCATAAGCGGGATCCTGGTCCCGCTGTACGGGATCCCGCCTTATGTGTATTATTATTGTGACGGGAAAAGCGGGACCGATGTTGTCTGTCGGGACCAAGTCCCGTTCCGGCTGAACTTGCGCAGCAAGTTCACCGCCGGAACGAGGATCCTCATTTAGGCCCTTGTGCAAAAATCGCTATTGCGCGAGTAATTCAGAGGTAGAATGCCAGCTTCCCAAGCTGGACGTCGCGGGTTCGAATCCCGTCTCGCGCTCATGATTTTCCCTTCACTTCGTTCGCAGGCCGAAATGGGACTGGACGTCGCCGGTTCTGCGCCAGAGGCGCATCCCCGCCAGACCATCTGGAGCTAGAAGGGCGGGCTGGCGCCCTCGGCGGAGAATCCGCTCGTCCGCTCTGAGAAAACATTCGGCTCATCTACTTGGGGGATGAGCCATTGCTTTTTTTTGACAGCCCTTCATTGCCCGAAACACAGGCAAGCGTCGGCAATTCAAGCTTCTTAAACCGTTGCTCCATTCACATTCATTGTTCAACCACTACTCAGGAGGGTGCCATGAAGAAGGTTCTGCTTGGCATCGTCGCTGTCTTTGTCGCAATGGAGATCGTCAGTCTCATTGTGGACTATTGGTTACTCGGCCCGACCTACGAATCGCTTAAAAACCTATGGCGACCCGACATGGAATCCAAGCTGTGGGTTTTCCACGTCATCATGCTCGTTGGGGCATTCTTCTTCTCCTTTGTGTTCTCAAAGGGATATGAGGGCAAAGGAATCATGGAGGGCGTCCGGTATGGGCTTTACATCGGCATCTGGATGAGTGTTGGAATGGCGTACGGAACCTACGCAATGATCGCGATTCCGTACTCGCTTGCTCTCCAGTGGTTTATCTATGGCGTGATCGAGTATGTGATCTTTGGCATCATCTTAGCTCTCGTTTTCGGAAAGAAGCCCGCGCCAGAGACTCCGAAAGCATAACTGGTCGCAGATTGTTTCGAAATGCATAGGCAAAGCCCGATTCGTTCGGGCTTTGCTGTTGCTTTGGTGTCCCCTTGAATCAAGCGCCCAATGAGCGAAGAGTTTCTTTCAGCTTGCTGGCAGACGCTCGAAAACCATCCTCCTCATCTTTACTGATATTTAGCGCGAGAACCTCCTCGACACCATTTGCACCCACGACACAGGGCAAACTAAGACAGATATCCTCTACGCCGTACTGACCCGTCATGAGGGTTGAAACGGACAAGACTGTCCGGTGATCACCAAGGATCGCTTCCACAATCGAGAGGAGCCCCAGCCCAATGGCGTAATACGTAGCTCCCTTTCGCTTGATTATCTCATACGCTGCGTCCCGGACGCTGATGAACAGTTTATCCATTTCCTCCTGATCGTGCTTCTTGTTCTGGAGGGGCCCAAACTCCTGCAGTCTCACGCCACCGATGTTCGCTAGACTCCAGAGCGGGATCTCGGTGTCTCCATGCTCGCCGATGATGTATGCATGCACGCTTCGCGCGTCGACGCTATAATACTGCCCAAGCAAGAATCGAAATCGCGATGTGTCAAGAATTGTTCCCGACCCAATTACGCGGGACGGCGGGAGATGAGACTCCTGCGCAGAAATGTACGTTAGGATATCCACCGGATTTGTTACAATGAGAATGATACCTTTGGGATTGTGTTTAACAACTTGCGCGATTATCGAGCGGAAAATCTGTGCATTTCGACCGAGCAAATCGAGTCGCGTCTCTCCCGGTTTCTGCGCGGCTCCGGCTGTAATAACGACGACCTGTGCACCTTGTATGTCTTCGTATGTGCCTGCTGTGATTTTCATCGGACGCGTGAATGAGAGGCCGTGAGCAAAGTCCATCATCTCCCCGACTGCTCTGTCCTGATTCGCGTCAACGAGCACAAGTTCCGACGCAAGACCGCGAATCATCAAGGCGTAGGCAAACGAGGAGCCAACTAACCCGGTACCAATCACGCCGACCTTTCGTGTTCCAAATCCATTTGGCATTGCTTCCTCCTTTCATGAACGCTGTGGTACTTCGTGATTGCAGAGAAACATTCCTTCTGTGGTGAACGAGACAACCAGGGAGCTGGGTTCCGTCTTCTCCTCTCAAAGCCCCGCCCACGCTGATGCCACATTGCATCGTTTGTCATTATTTGCTAGATTTTATGGATTTTCTTGCCCAAGAAACAGAGGGCACGAGCACAAATCGGCGAGTCGGCATCAGGTTCATGCTCAGCCAAAGGCTGACCCGCCAGACCGCACGGCGGGCTGATCCGGCAAGGAACACGGCGGACGAGTCCGCCTTTGGCGGAGAATTTGCTGCGTGGCTCGATTTGTTTGTGCACTAGAGAGGCACGGAACTGTTCCGCCTTTTTTTTCGTCTAATAAAGACTACGGAACTTTATCAGAGT
>JBBTCR010000279.1:0-6388 GCA_038043105.1 Bacteroidota bacterium | reverse complement strand
AGGTCACGACGGACAGTGACTTCTGCCCTCACTGCGGCGTCCTGTTTCAGCACACGCCCATCCTCGCGTGCGAGACGGACTTCAATCAAGAAGCAATAGGGGTCTGCATCATTTGCCGCAAGAGGGTGTGCGAACGCTGTTGCGAAGTCAAGAGCAAACGAATGTTTTGTCCAGAACACAACAAGGTCGAAGTCTCTCAGGATTGGGCAAGGGTATTCCAGGCCGACAACATGCTCGAGACTGAACTCATGAGGGCGTTTCTCGCTTCCCTTGGAATACCTGTTGTGATGCAGGAACGTGGAGCTTCCTACCATGGCGCGCTCATTGGTGCGGTGGATCCACGGGCGCGTGAGAGGTTACGTCATCCATCAAAAGTATTCGTGCCGATACCAGAATATCTCAAGGCGATCGAACACCTGCAGTCATGGAATTCAGCTCAGGCCATCGGAGAGAGCTTCGAAACAGACAACACTTGATTTGAAATCTTCAATTACTGAATGCGGGTGATGGGATGCACGCAGCTGATCTCAATACGTGTGACAACTGTGGGGGAGAAGTCACCCTCGACAGCGACTTCTGTCCGCATTGTGGCATCATCTTTACAGAAGCTGGGAAGGTCGTGTGTGACACGCACGCTCAGAGCCTCGCGACGGGCATTTGCATCATCTGTCGCAAGCTCGTCTGCGGGGAGTGCGGAACGGTTGTCCATCATCGGACGTTTTGCCTCGACCACAATGGCGTCGAGGTCCAGCAAGACTGGGCGAGGATCTTTCAGTCGTCCGATATTAACGAAGCGGAGCTTGTGAAGTCAGTCCTCCAATCCGCGGGCTCTACGGTACAGGTCCAGAACTTCAATTCCATTGGATTTGTGTGGGAGGGGGGAGGCGACTCATCTCTTTCGCGAAGCGCACTCAGCAAGCCCGCGAAAGTGTTCGTGCCGATTCCGGAATACCTGGGTGCGGTCAAGACGCTGCAGGAGTGGAATTCCAGCGATACGATGAAAGAAGAGTCCGACGCAAGCAAAACGTGAACGATACTCTAGTGAGGAAACTCCATGAAGATTCATGAATACCAGGGCAAAGAGATTTTGAAAAAGTACATCGTCGCAGTTCCGGTAGGTAGAGTT
The DNA here is from genome assembly GCA_038043105.1 of Bacteroidota bacterium. Lineage (GTDB taxonomy): Bacteria > Bacteroidota > Ignavibacteria > UBA10030 > UBA10030 > VGWB01. Next base: position 5,262 of record JBBTCR010000279.1, on the reverse strand, counting down.
GCATTTACCGTAGAGGAAGCGGTACGGGCAGCGGAAGACATCGGTGGTCCAGTCTGGGTTGTCAAGGCGCAGATCCATGCGGGAGGTCGAGGAAAGGGAGGCGGTATCAAACTCGCACGGAGTATCGATGAAGTGCGAGATCGCGCGTCGGATGTTCTGGGAATGCGGCTGGTGACGCATCAGACAGGTCCGGAAGGACGTATCGTCAAGCGTTTGCTCATCGAGCAGGGAATGAACATCGCACGTGAGATGTACGTGGGCATCACTCTCGATCGCGGCCGATCGCAGAATGTCGTGATGGTCTCGACGGAAGGAGGAGTGGAAATCGAGAAGGTCGCGGCCGAGACGCCAGAGAAAATTCTCAAAGAGTACGTTCATCCGGCAGTCGGTCTTCAACCATTTCAGGCACGGAAGCTGTGCTTCGGTCTTGGTCTGGTGGGAGAGGCATTCAAGAATGGGGTCAAGTTCCTCCTCGGTCTCTACAAGGCATACGAAGCAACCGATGCATCGCTTGCAGAGATCAATCCACTCGTGATCACGCAGGAAGGGGATGTGCTCGCGCTGGATGCGAAGATGAACTTCGACGACAACGGCCTGTATCGGCATCCGGAGATCGTTGCGATGCGGGATCTCGATGAGGAGGATCCTTTGGAGGTCGAAGCTTCGAAATCGAATCTGAACTACATCAAACTCGACGGTAATGTGGGATGCATGGTTAATGGTGCCGGACTCGCGATGGCGACTATGGACATCATTAAGCTGGCGGGAGGAATGCCCGCGAACTTTCTCGATGTTGGCGGTGGGGCAAGCGCTGAGACAGTCGAGGCCGGCTTTCGCATCATCATGAAGGATTCCCATGTCAAGGCAGTTTTGATCAATATTTTCGGGGGTATCGTGCGCTGCGACCGTGTCGCGAACGGCGTGGTTCAGGCTGCAAAGAATGTACATGTCAACATTCCAATCGTCATACGACTCGCGGGGACCAATGCCGAGCTTGCTGCTGAGATCCTCAAGAATTCCGGTCTCAGCTTCCTCGTTGCTGACAGCCTCAAGGATGCTGCCGAGAAAGTAACAAGGGCAATCGCGGCCTAAAGACTAACCAACTTGGAACCTGAAACTTCAAACTTTGAACTCTAAACTTGTGCGCCAGTCCGAAGGACCCCTTTCCGAAGGAACCCTTCGGGTCGGGGAGGCGCATCCCAGCCCGACTGATGGCTGGCGGGCGCCTTTGGCGGAAAACTGGACACTTTAAACTCTAAACTCATAACCCCCCACTCATGGGCTGGGATGAACGATACGAACCGGTGATCGGACTCGAGGTTCATGCGCAGTTGCTGACCGAGTCCAAAGCTTTTTGCAGTTGTTCGACGAGGTTTGGGCAAGAACCGAACTCGAACGTCTGCCCGGTCTGCCTTGGGATGCCGGGCGTCTTGCCGGTGCTCAACCTTAATTTGGTAGAGTTCATCCTCCGCATGGGCCTGGCAACGCACTGCAAGATCGCTCCGCGCTCCATCTTCGCGCGCAAGAACTACTTCTACCCCGATCTTCCAAAAGGATATCAGATTTCTCAGTACGCGGAACCGATCTGCACAGATGGTTATATCGAGATTGAACTTGATGACGGGAAAAGAAAACGCATCGGCATCACGCGCGTTCATATGGAGGAGGATGCCGGGAAGTCGATTCACGATCTCGACATTGACACGCTTGTCGACGTGAATCGGTGCGGAGTGCCGCTCATTGAAATCGTGAGCGAGCCGGACATTCGTTCGCCGCGCGAGGCGTATCTGTATCTTTACAAGATCCGTCAGATTGTGACGTACCTTGGGATCTGCGACGGCAACATGGAAGAGGGGAGCCTGCGGTGCGACGCGAACGTCTCCGTGCGACTCAAAGGTGAGACGAAGCTCGGGACAAAGACGGAAGTCAAGAATCTGAACTCGTTCCGGTTTGTCGAGAAGGCTCTCGAGTACGAAATCAATCGTCAGGTTGCGTTGATTGAAAGTGGCGAGCAGGTGGTGCAGGAAACGTTGCTCTGGGATGCTGGGCAGGGGATCGCCGTGCCAATGCGCTCAAAAGAAGAAGCGCACGACTATCGCTACTTCCCTGAACCTGATCTTGTCCCGGTGTTGGTCACCGATGAGTGGATTGACAAGGTGAAAGTAAAGCTGCCTGAGGATCCGACTGAACGGCGCGATCGTTTTGTGACTCACTACAAGATTCCGAAGTACGACGCGGACATTTTGACTGCCGAAAAAGCGTTGGCAGATTACTTTGAGGCCGTTATTAAGAATCTCGGCGTCAGAAACGAAGAGAACTACAAGCTGGCCAGCAACTGGGCGATGGTTGATGTCCTGCGCGTCGTCAATACTGAGAAGATTCCCATCAACGATTTTCCGATTTCCCCAACGCACCTGGCTGAGATGATCAATCTTATCGTAGAAGGAACAATCAGCGGCAAGATCGCCAAAGAGATATTTGAGGAGATGTTGAAGACGAAGGAATCACCGAAGACGATTGTCGAGAACAAGGGGCTTGTCCAAGTAAGTGATGTCGGTGCTATCGAGAAGATCGTGGACGAAGTGCTGGCGGGCAACAAGGAACAAATCGACAGATACCTCAGTGGCAAGACACAGGTGTTCGGGTTCTTCGTCGGTGAAACGATGAAGGCGAGCAAGGGAAAGGCGAATCCAAAGATTGTCAATGAGCTGCTCAGGAAGAAGTTGGAGGGGGTGAAGAAATGAGTAGTGGAGTGATGGAGTATATGAGAAGTGGAGTCTATGAGTGGTGGCGTATATGGGCTCGGGGGTGATGGAGAAATCAGAATTCAGAATACAGAAGTCAGAATGCAGTAGGCAGGTTGCAGACTGCAGATACAGAGGCAACACTCGATGACCAATTACCACTCACCAATTACGAATTAACCAATTCCCATGCGCCCAAAAGTGATTGCCGGTAACTGGAAGATGAACAACGACGTTCATCAGACCGAAGAACTCATCAACGGACTGAGGAAAGCGCTCGACTTTGAATTGAAGAATGTCAAGATTGTGATTTTTCCACCTTTCACGTCGCTGGAGACTGCGGAGCGGCTCATTCGAGGAGCGCCGATCGCGCTCGGTGCGCAAAATATGTATCACGAGGATGAGGGAGCATTCACTGGTGAGGTCTCCGCGAAGATGCTGAAGTCGGTTGGCTGCGAGTACGTGATCCTCGGTCACTCGGAGCGTCGACAGTTTTTCCGCGAGATGGATGAATTCATCAACAAGAAAGTAAAGAAGGCACTCGCCTCGGGTCTTGTTCCGATCGTTTGCGTCGGGGAGACGCTCGAGGAACGAGAGAAGAACGTTACGCATCAAGTCGTGACCACCCAGATCAAAGGGGTCCTGCGTGACGTTTCTGCGAGCGAGGTCGAGCAACTCGTCATCGCCTACGAGCCCGTGTGGGCAATCGGCACCGGACGCAATGCGACCCCTCAACAAGCGGAGGAAGTCCACCTGCTGATTCGAACGCTCATCAGCGAGCTGTACGGGCCAGCGACAGCCGAACGGCTCATCATTCAGTACGGAGGAAGTGTCAAGCCGGACAACGCCGCCGATCTCCTTTCACAACCGGATATTGATGGCGCGCTGGTTGGCGGTGCCTGCCTGAAGGCCGATTCCTTTGCTGCGGTCATCAAAGCGGCAGTGCGTTGAGAGAACTACCCTTGCTGCCATCTCGATGGTGATAACCAGAGTGTGAACAATCCTATTTCGCCTACTCATACGGAGGGAAATTCCATGGCACACTTCGCTCGCTTGCTCGTCATAGGACTGAGCGCTTATGCACTGACTGGCTGTTCGGAGCACAAGCAGCCCACTGTTGCTGAAGTCGAACCCGCTCTGAGGACGTTTCTCGTCATAGAAAAAGGCAAATCGTGCGCTGGTTCGGTTGCCGTGGACCATCTCACGATCACAAAGATTGGCGGCTACGAAGAGAAGTATGTCGGATGGCCGGTCTATGCGACATTCGCAGTGACGTGTGTGGAAGGATCGAGCTTTAACACGTGGAGCAACGACGACACATCGACGACCGCATTCACGTCTGTTGTCCGTGAGAAGTTGGGAGGAGGCTACGAGTGCTACATCCCTGAGCTGTTTCGGCAGCGAGAGAATCCCATGGCGCGCCAGTTGGACGCTTTGCCTCCAGGGACGATTCAGACGCCGGACCCTGCGAAGAGAAGGTAGAGTGTGCGGGCCTTTTTTGGGGAAGTGCTGGCATCCCGCTTGAAGTACGTTTTGTCTCTGTGCGGTAACTTCCAGGAATTCCGAAATACTGCTCAGACTAGCGTTGTTCGACGGAGAGCGGGCTTTATTCTTCAAATGATGGCCTGAAGTCGTTGGATTTCTGTCATTTAGGCGGATTCCCAAACCCGCCAACGCAATGATTCCCATTGATTTCCGGCCTTTTCTGTGTTATATTCTGAGCAAGCCGCGCAGGACCTTCCACCGTCACTGTCCAGGCTTTCTCCTTTTTCTACAGCCGACATAGAGAATTGACAAGAAAAGTCCAAACTTTCCTGCGTTTTTCTCCCCTGACTTTGCTGATTTTGCTCTTTTTCGCGGGCCAGAGTGCATCTGGCCAGGTCAGAATCTACCAGAACGGACAGCCCACATTGCTTGGCTCCGAAGCCAGCCTGCACATTGACTCTCCGGCCCGACGAAAAATTGATCTGGCAGGGACCTGGACATATTCCCTCGACAACGAGACTTGGAAGGACGTCAAGGTTCCAGGCTCGTTCGATTACCGCGGTCGAGTCACGTTCTTACGCAAGTTCGCAATTGATGAAGCGACGCTGAGATCGTCTTCGATCCAGCTCGTTGCGATGGGAATCAACTACGACGCGGAAATATATGTGAACGGCGTCTTCGTCGGCAAACACGTTGGTGGCTACACGACGATTCAATTCCCTCTTCCGGAAAACTCCCTGGAGCTGGGCGACGAGAATGCAATCACGATCATTGTGACGAACAACCTGAGCGCGCGTTCGACGCTTCCGCTCCGAAAACAGATCTGGGGTTGGAGGAACTACGGGGGAATCCTTCGCGATATCTACTTGCTCGTGACACCAAAGCTGTGGATCGATCGTGTATTCGCGCGCACCGGTGTTCATGAAGATCTGACCCGAGGAAACGTCAATGTTGCTGCCACGCTGACAAACATGGTCAATGACAGCTCCGGAGACACGCTGAGTTCGCTGCTCCGCTCCGCACAAGTCCTTTT
>JBBTCR010000278.1:0-2503 GCA_038043105.1 Bacteroidota bacterium | reverse complement strand
CTTCTATTCCAAGAGGCAGGCCAACCGAAGCCTGTGGCACAATGAGCGGCACACCTTTCAGATTGAATCCTTGTGGGGTCGTGAAAATCGTTTGACCTCGCAGCGGAACAAAACCTGATGTAGATTTTACTTTTACCTCTTTACCAGTCTTTTCACCTAACGCCGTCGGTGAACCGGTAATGACCTTATCGTAATCAGTGCCGGCCCTGAGGGTGAAGCCGCTATACACAATTTGATCAGGCAGGACGAAATCGAAGACCTTGTCTTCATCGGTCGTCAATGCGGCGCTCAGCTTTACTCCAATGTCGAACCCCAGAATGTCGTGAAGGTCGGCCGAGTGGTAGAACCCGCTGTTCAAGTCCGCACCAAGACCCGAGAGCAGCGGAGCCACATAGCTGATGGCGTTTTGTCCCGCGACTTTGCCAAGCTGTTTGCCAAGGTCATCCTGGGCTACGGCATTAAAGCAAACGATGAGCATGAATCCACTAACGACAGCCAGCACTCTGACGACGCTCTTCATAGAACGACCCTTTCGAGTAATTGAAGTGACTATTCTGTTGCCGCTAATATGGGAAATTCAAACGTGAGAACCAAGTCCAGGCACTACCGGTCGTTCCTCTTGATGTACCTGACGATGTCATCAGCATTGTCCGACAAGATTCCGTCTACACCTAACTCCATCATTTTGTTGACGTTGGCGGTTGTGTTCAAGGTGTAGACATAGATGGCCAGAGCGTGTTGACGCGCGTCACGCACCATGCCCGGCGTCAGCTCATGTTTTGCGCAGACGAACACCGACGCGCCAACGCGCCGCGCCAGCTTTGAAGGGAGCCGTCCAAAATCCCGATAGAGGTTGTAGATAACACCGGTGATTGCCTCGGGGTTTGTCCGCTTGATATTGGCGACCATCCTGTGATCAAATGACGAGTACATGACTGCTCTGTTCATCTCTGCGGCGTCGACAAGCTCCAACACCTTGCGCTCCAGCAGGAATGGCTGTTCACGATGCAGGAAATCGGATTTCAACTCAATGTTCATCCAGCGACGACCGTTGATGAAGTGCAAAACTTCCCGCAACGTGGGAATCCGTTCGCTTGAAAAGGATTGGTGGAACCACGAACCGGCATTGAATTCTCTGATCTCTTCTACCGTGTAGTTGCGTGCAGCCCCGTTGCCAGTGGAAGTACGTTGAAGTGTCCGATCGTGCAGGACGACCACTTCTTCGTCCTTGGACAAACGAACATCGAGCTCGACCATATCGATTCCAGGTGCCTCACACGCAAGCTTGAAGGCGGCAAGCGTGTTCTCCGGCGCTTTGCCGGAAATGCCACGATGGGCAATCACGTACGGGGAGCGGCCGGGGGCTGGCTTTGGCTGAAACTGTTGCGTCACGGCTCAGACCCGCCCCGTAACAGCGGAATTCTTGAGCTTCCTTTTCTCGAGGATCGAGACAATTTCCGCATGAATGGTCGATATGTCACGCATGCCATCGATTTGCGTGAAACGGTTCGAGCGACGGTAGAAATCCTTCAGGGGCTTTGTATCCATTAGATAGATGTTGAGTCGCCGACGCGCAGTGTCAAGCGTGTCATCCGACCGCTGAAAAAGTTCCCCACCACACTGAGGACATTTGGTGGGGTCATCCATGCGGAGTTGGCTCGGGTTGAAGATACGCCCACATGATCGACACATACGCCGATCGGTCAAGCGGCGGATGACCTCGTCATGCTCGACGCGAAGGCTAATCACGCTGTCGAGCCGAATGCCCAGCTCCTCAAAAAGTCGATCGAGGGCGTCGGCCTGAGGGATTGTTCTGGGAAATCCATCCAGAATAAATCCCTCTTTCGCCTTCGTCGTCGTGATTACTTCACGAATGAGGCCAATCATCACATCATCCGGTACGAGCATACCGGCATCGAGATATCCTTTCGCCTTGATGCCGAGCGGCGTCTTCTTCGTCACCGCCTCTCGCAGCAGATCACCCGTTGAGATGTGGGGGATACGGAATTTTTCTGTGAGGAGCTTTGCCTGAGTGCCTTTTCCGGAACCGGGAGGTCCAAATATGATAATACGCATTGCGGTGATCTTTCAAGTCTATGTCGTTTCGAGAAGGCTATGCTATTCGAACTTTGGAGTTCACCTGGAGCGAATCTCTTGAACTCTGGGCTTCCGCTCGCGCCCGCCTCTTGCCCGTGTGTTCCTCTTGCACTGCAAGCTGTCCGCACGCAGCCTCGATGTCTTCCCCTGAACTGCTTCGGATCATCACGGTGATATTGGCCTTCCGCAGCGCGCTGGCAAAGGTATCCACCCGCGGTTGAGGTGTGGGTTTCAGCGTGGCAGCAAATCCAGAGGGCCGGGTGAAGTCAATCGAATGAAACGGGATGATGTTCACCTTACACGGGATTCGCTTCGAGAGGCTGACGAACCGATGAATATCCTTATCGGTATCGTTGAAGCCATCAAACAAAATGTATTCAAATGTGGGGCGCCGTCGCGTCTTCCG
>JBBTCR010000277.1:0-3132 GCA_038043105.1 Bacteroidota bacterium | reverse complement strand
CTGCCGACACGGACCGTATACCACGTCCCATCTTTGTACGGGCGCTCTTCGATAAACGCCGGGTAACCTGCCTCGTCAAGCCTTCTCACCATTTCCTCCGCAGTCTCCTTGTCACGCCACGCAGAGACCTGAACGGTGTACTCTCCCGTCATCTCGCCAAGTTTGGGACCCCCTGCCGGGACGGGCATGTCTTTGACAGGTTGTGCCGGTTTCCCTGCAGGTTTTTCACCGGCTTTCGTGGCTTTCTTAGTTACTCCTAGCGGCGGAGTCTCAATCATCTCGACTCGAGCAGTATCCTGTGGCGTCGCAACAGCTTGCTGTTCGGCTGGCTCCTGCATCTGCACCACTTCAGGTGCCGCCTTCTGGCCCCACAGTTTGATCACGCCGAGCCTATTCAGCAAATAGACTCCTCCTGCTCCGACAACGACGACCAAGAGCACCACAATGAAAATGGTGAGACCGGAACTTTTCGCTTTCGGCTCCCCTTCTTCGACCGAAACCGTTAGGCCTTCGTCTCCCGACCCCTCCAGGTTATCCAGTGAGCCCTCTTCATCTTGCAGGTTGAGATCTGGCATTGCTAGTTCCTCCTTGTATGTTGGAGTTTGTGCAATAGAGTTTTCAGTTCATCGCTTTCTTACCACTGATAGCTGGCGCCGGCAAAGATCATGAATGGTTCTGCGCGATATCCTCTCCATACATCATACTTCCGATCAGCGGCGTTCCGAATATCCACGAAGAAGTTCACAGAGTGAAGCAATGCGTATTCCGTACGCAACCCCGTGAGCACATACGCGGGGATCCTGAGGCCACTGATGAGATCGGCTGATCGCCGATCAACGAAACTCACCCAGGGTGAAATGCTGAAGCCCGGCGCGATGGTTTGTCGATATGTTCCTGTGATCTCGAAATCCGCTACGTAGGGAATCTTCTTCTGCGTGACGGAATTCTTGGTCGAGTTCACGGCTGCACTCAACCCAAAATAACCATTAGAATTGAACTTCGCAAATAAATCAAGTGCATATGTGATGACCGTCGTCGTCCCAAAATAGGCCATCGTCCAGATTCCCTGCTGCAATCCCTCTGTTAATAGTGGATATTCCCTAATCGAACGATACCGTCCAGAAAACCTGGTTCTCCAGACTTCGTTCCAGTCACTCTCTAGAGCCGCGGTTATGTCGAGCGGAACATCCGCGTGTTGGACAAGGGACGCGGAGGAGAGATACGGACACGCTTTCACAAAGGATGAGAGTGTTCCGTTCCGAACCTCGCCGCGATAGGATACACTCAAGGTGGACTTGCCTGACAGAACATAACCAAGGCTCACGCGTGGATAGGCTCTTGTCAGTCGTTGGTTGAGCATCCCTTGCGCGTGGTAGAAATGAGCAGATACCTGAGCGAAGAAATTGCTCCACCACAGTCTCTGTGTACCCACATTCGCTTCCACATAGGGCAACGTTCCGGTCGAAGATCCAGAGAGAGAGGCCGTTACGAGCTGAACTCGACTTTGCAGTGGGATCGATGCAACAGTGAACCACGAATCTACCCGAATACTGAATTGATTCTCCGTCGTCTTCGCCGATGAATCGGAAAGGGATAATGTGCTGAATCCTAGAGCCGCACGGTAATCGATCGGACTCGCTGAGGATGACGTAAGGGTCGCCCCGAAAGCTAAGTCCGAGGCAGTCCTCGAAAGAGAAGGAGTACTCGATCCGAAGAAGCGGTACGTATGGCTCCCGTATTTGGCAAAGCCACCGGCCTTTCCTCCGTCAAGCCAGGAAGAGGATGACCGCAGCGGGATTTCGCCCTGAGCAGTGAGGTGTCCTCCGGTCCGATTCGTGAACGGGGCGTAGCCCTTTGTGGAGCGGTACTCAACGTCGGCAAGATACGAATAGTCCGGATTCAGCTGTCCGAGCCACAGCCCAACCCTGGACGTGGAATACGTTCCAATGCTGGCCATCAACCTGCCGTTCAGCGAAGGCGCACTCACCTCGTGAACACTCAACTTCTCCCGAACGGCAATTTCGATGGTATTTCGATCTCGGGCAACCGCCACGGGATCGACAAAAACCAGCGGCAACCATCCAGTGTCCTCAACGGGAGATGCTTTCTCCGCTTCGGGCAGATCGATTGACGCAATTCCGGTGATGACGAACTCCGGGAGATCAATTTTCGGCAACTCGCTCCGATGGCTCTCTGCCTGCCCAACGGCTGGCCTAGCTTCGGTAGCTGAGACGGGGATGTCGACGCCACGCTCCTTTGGCTGCGGTTTCGCCGGGACCTTCTCTTTCTCCTGCGCAACGACGCAGAATGCAACTGCCGCTATGAGAACGCCGATATGTCGGACACGTTGATTCAGTTCATCCCTCATTCAAGACTCTTGAGCCGACGCGAAGCTTCAGCTACCACTTCCTCTTCCTTTTGAAATTTCAAGGCATTGCGGTATGCTTCCTTAGCCTTCTGCGAATTCTTGAGCTCCTCATAGGCTTGACCGAGGCCCAGGTATGACTTCGCAAGCCATCGCTCATGCGAGGGGAAGACATAGCGGAGACGGAGGAATGCGGTGGCAGCATTCTGCCATTCCTTGTTCTCGGCGTAGGCGACCCCGCTGAGATACTGTGCCTCTGCGCCGACCTCATCGATGCGGGAGGTTGCGACCTTCTGTGCAAGAGCTTGCGCGGACCCATAGTCCTGCATCCGCATATGCACTTTCACAAGCCCTACACGAGCTCTGTCCGCCTGAATCGTCGACGGAAACTTGGAGATCACGAATTCGAACTGACCCTTTGCCTCGTCGATCGCACCGTTGTCGTAGAAGACCAGACCCTTGAGAAGGGCGACCTCGGGCGCGGACTCAGTCTTCGCAAGCTCTTTCTCCGCTTTCGTCATAACGGCAAACGCCTGGTCGTATTTCTTCTGTCCGCGGAAGATCTCCGCAGCCTCAAGGAGAGAACTGCCGACGATTTTCCCTGGAGCATTCTTGGCTCCAGCAGCTTGCTCATAGACGTCCGCAGCCTCCAGGGGCTTTCCGGATTCGGATAGGCTTCTCGCGAGCCAGTACAGTGCCGTAGCCCGGTGGCACGTTTTTGGAAAACGTTCAAGAAATGAGAGGTATTCTCGAGCATCCGCATCATA
>JBBTCR010000276.1:0-6078 GCA_038043105.1 Bacteroidota bacterium | reverse complement strand
CAACCTTCGTCGCAAGGATAGCAAGTCCAATCGTCCACAATGAGACGATCGCGTCGAATCCCACAAGGATCACGTACGACACAGGCTTGATGGTGTATGGTTGTGGGTTCGACGTAAACAGATACATGCCGAATGTCATCAACTCGATGGGGAGAACAATGAATAATGAAGCAACAACCGGTGTTAAGGAATAGGCAAGGAGCGCCAATGAATCGCGGACTGCCCCAATCCCCCCGAACAGCTTTGCGATTGTATGATATACGAGTGTCAGGATAATGGCAGAGGCAGCGCCAAGTGCGATGCCGACGATCAGAGCCCACGGTAAGAGGTCGAGCAGCGTCTCAAACCTGCTGCCGAGCCTGAAGTACCAGAACGCCGTGAACGACAGGCTGATCCCGAACAACGAAAAAAGTAATAGCGAATAGTTCTTATGCTCTGCTAGGATAATCTGCTGGAAGGTGAATCGTGGAGACACGAGGACTTTCCAGGCGGTTTCGAATAGGTCAAGGTTGGGTACTCGATTTTGCAGGAAGGCTTTGCACTTTATGCAGGTTGTGTCAAAATCATCGTTTTCTGCGAGGCAAACCGGGCATTTGATCATTGGATACCGTGCAATGACATTCCTTCGCAGAATTTATGAAGAATGCGTCTGGAATGCAACGGTTTTTTCGGGTTTTGGCTCGATTCTTCGCGTCTCGCGTCGCGTTACATCCTCTCAAATTTTGCCGTGAAATGTCGAAGCATTGGTGCTTCCTCGATGATACGAAAGCCGCGCAGTTGGCTCCGATTCGCGTAAACCTCTTGGGCGACCTCAATGACGTAATCGATATGGCTCTGTGTGTAGACGCGACGTGGAATGGCAAGACGGACAAGCTCCATCGCAGGCGAGATCAGTCCCCCCATCGAATCATATTTTCCGAACATTACACTCCCGATCTCCACGGCTCGGATTCCCCCAACGCGGTACAGCTCGCACACGATGGCCTGACCGGGATACTGATGCGGGGGGATATGAGATGCAAGTCGCTTTGCATCCAGGTAGATCGCGTGTCCGCCCGGCGGCCGAACGATTGGCACTCCAACGGAGATGAGTTTCTCGCCTAGGTATTCCACTGAACGGATGCGGTAAGTCAAATACACAAGTTGACCGTTTTTTGGAAGGGGTTGAAACCCCTGTAAATATTGACTGGAAATTCTCGCCACGTCCTGAAGGACGTGGCTATTGCCCCGACCTTCAGGTCGGGGATACGAAAAACCCAATAAAAAACCTCAAGGGCTTCAGCCCTTTCTAACAAGGCGGTCAACTTGAGTCAAATAGTATTCATCCAACACTTCCTCAAGCCCCTGGGCGATAGCTTCAAGATCTCGTCCTGCGAGTCCTCGGTACGTGGTAAATCCCTCCGTCACAATCAGGAGATTACGTGCGTTTGCCGCCAACGTGTCATCGTTGAGAGCAAGGAAGCCTCCCATGTTGACCAGGGCGTCTTTCTTCGCACTCATCGTGCATCCGTCCGCGTAGGAAAACATCTCCCTGGCGATCTCCCGAAAGGACTTATTTGAGTACCCTGGTTCTCGTTTCTTGATGAAGAAGGCATTTTCCGCAAACCGGCATGCATCAAGGAACAGTGGTATTCCATAGCCCTCAAGAAGCTTCTTGGTTTCGCGGATATTGGCCATCGAAACCGGCTGGCCGCCGCCGGAGTTGTTCGTCACCGTGATCATACACAACGGGATATTGCCCGCTCCCGTCTTCTCGATGAATGCTCGAAGGCCCTCGACGTTCATATTCCCCTTGAAATCGGCAATGATATCCGGCTTTTTCCCTTCCTCTGTAGGAAGATCGATAGCCTCAGCACCGGAGGATTCGATGTTAGCCCTTGTCGTGTCGAAGTGGGTGTTGTTGGGAATGAACTTCCCTTTTCCGCCGACGATCGTAAAGAGGATCTTCTCTGCAGCGCGTCCCTGGTGCGTCGGGATGATGTGTTTGAAGCCGGTCAAGTCTTGGATGACTTTCTCAAACCGAAAGTAACTCCGCGACCCTGCGTACGCTTCATCACCGTCCATGATACCTGCCCACTGTTTAGCACTCATCGCTGACGTGCCGCTGTCGGTGAGCAGGTCGATGAGCACGTCATCAGCACGTATCAGAAACGGATTGTAGAATGCTCTCTTGAGAACCGCCTCCCGTTCGGCCAAGGTCGTGAACTTAATGGGTTCAACGGTTTTGATCTTGAAGGGTTCGATGATCGTTTTCATAATGAACCTATGGTCGAGGTTTCAAAACCTCGATGGCTTTCTTCCAGTGAGTATTGATCAGCAATTCATGGTGCAAAGCGAGGCGAATCACCCCCTGTGCCTCGATCACATATGTCACGCGCAGCATCCCCTTTCCGTTTAACCTCGGCGACTCACACGTACGAGCAACTTCAAGTGCGGGATCTGCGGCGAGCCGAAACGCAAGCCCATACAGTTCAGCAAACTGTCCGTGCCTATCCAGCGAGTCGGGACTCACTGCGATGATAACAGCGCGCAACTTCTTGATTTCGTCGATATGGTATGCGAATGCACAGGTCTCCCTTGTGCATTCGAACATGAAGTCTTTCGAAAAAAGTACAGAATGATGTGACGTTTAACGCGCTCGTCGCACGGGTAAACCATTTCACTGGTATGAGACTTTGCTTCAAAATCTGGAGCTTGGTGGCCAACTCGAAGCGCTCATTCCTCCAGGGCACAAAAAACCCCTCCGTCGGAGGGGTTGCCGTATCGGTCCTAGTAACTACTCCGCGGCATACTGGATGATGGAGAAAATGTCGTATCCCTTCAGGTTATCCCTTCCGTGAAGAAAGCTCAGTTCAACGAGGAACGAGATTCCAACAATTTTGCCGCCCAAGCGTTCGACCAGTTTGCACGCAGCCGAAATAGTCCCTCCTGTTGCCAGAAGATCATCGTGGACGAGTACGTTTTCGCCCGGCAGGATCGCGTCGGCATGAATCTCGACGCCATCAATTCCATACTCAAGAGCATATTCTTGCCGAAGGGTTCGAGCCGGTAGCTTTCCCCGTTTGCGGATGGGCACGAAGCCGGCGCCCAACCGTAGAGCGAGAGCCGCACCGAAGATGAAACCCCGCGCCTCGACGCATGCCACTTTGTCGATTCGTTCCCCTTTATATCGCTCGTAGAAGATGTCGACAGCCTCTTTGAAGGCTTGACGGTCCTTCAGCAGTGTCGTGATGTCGCGAAAAACGATTCCTTTCTTCGGGAAGTCCAGTACGTTTCGTATGGAGGAAGCAAGCTTATGCACAACGTATTCCTTTCAGCATCCAGGGTACAACGTCAGCTTCGCGGGATTCTTACCACTTCATCCGTTCTTTTTTCAAAAACGCCTCGATTCCCTTCTTGCAGTCATCGGTCATGCGCGTGAGAGCGTTCAAGTTCGCTGCGTAGCTAAGAGCGTCCATGGTGGACATGCCGTGGATCCTCGAGAACAGTTCTTTGATGAGTCCTAATGAGGAAGTGCTGCAGTTCTTGATTATCTCCGCCGCGAGACTCGCGCCGAACTGATCGAGTTCTGTTTCCGGCACAACGTAGTTCACAAGTCCGACTCGGTGCGCTTCGTCAGCGGAGATGATGTTGCCCCGAAGCGCCAGTTCCCGCGCTCTCCCTTCCCCGATCCTGCGCACGAGAAAAATTGAGACGATGGCCGGGATAAACCCGATCTTGACTTCGGTATAGCCAAATCGCGCCGTTTCTCTTGACGCAACGATGAGATCACAAACCGTCGCCAATCCGCACCCCCCTGCAAGAGCGTTGCCTCGCACAACGGCAATAATGGGCTTTCGGAGGGTGTAGATTTGAAGAAACAACCGCATCAGATTGTTCGAATCTTCCTGGTTTTGATTGAAATCGAACGATGAGATGCGCTGAAGGTAGGCAAGATCGGCCCCGGAGCAGAATGATTCACCGTCCCCCTTGAGCAAAATCACCTTCGCTTCGGCGTCCTTTTGCGCGGATTGAAACGCGGCAGAGAGCTCCACAATCATCAGATCGTCGAGGGCGTTGTGTTTCTCGGGCCGACTCAGCGTGATCGTGCAGACACGCTGATCAACGGCGTATTTGATGCAGGTGAAGTCCATCGGGTGCGGGCTCAGCCCAAAGTAGCAAGAAGGGTTCTGAAATGCAAGAAACGGAGAGAAAACAAAAAGTCCCGACAGGCTGGCCGGGACTTTTTTGCAGAACGAAGAGCGACGGCCGTCACGCGTCGTAATACAACATGAACTCGTACGGATGAGGTCTGAGCTGCATCGGCTTCACTTCCTTGTCGATTTTGTACTCGATCCATGTTTCGATGACGTCTCCCGAGAAAACATCGCCGCGTAGCAGGAACTCGTGGTCGTTCTTCAATGCCTCCAAGGATTCCGCAAGCGAACCAGGCGCTGACGGAACGTCACGCAGCTGTTCTGGTGTCATATCGTAGATGTCCTTATCCAGCGGCTTGCCGGGGTCGGTCTTGTTGATGATCCCGTCGAGCCCTGCCATCAACATCGCCGCAAATCCGAGGTACGGATTGCACGTTGGATCCGGGCAGCGGAATTCGACGCGCTTGGATTTCGGATTGGTCGAATACATCGGAATGCGAATTGAAGCAGATCGGTTGCGCTGTGAGTAGGCAAGGTTTACAGGAGCCTCGAAGCCGGGGACAAGCCGCTTGTACGAATTTGTCGTCGGATTCGTGAACGCGCACAGGGCAGGTGCGTGCTTGAGCAGACCACCGATGTAGTACATCGCCATCTCACTCAGACCGGCATAGCCGTTGCCAGCGAACAACGCCTTGCCGCCCTTCCACAAACTTTGATGGACATGCATGCCGGAGCCGTTATCCCCAAAAATGGGTTTCGGCATAAAGGTCACCGTCTTGCCGTGCTTCTTGGCAACGTTCTTGGTGACGTATTTGTACACGAGATAGTTGTCGGCCATCTTCGTTAGCGTATCCCGGCGCATATCGATCTCTGTTTGTCCAGCGGTTGCAACCTCGTGGTGGTGCACTTCAACGGGAATTCCCACTGACTCCAACGTGAGCACCATATCCGAACGAATGTCTTGAAGGCTGTCAATGGGCGCAGCCGGAAAGTATCCCTCCTTGAAGCGGGGCTTATGGCCGAGATTCTGTTTGCCGTTGGAGCCGCTGTTCCAGAACCCTTCTTCGGAATCGAGGTAGTAATATCCAAAGTGGTGGGCTTGATCAAAGCGGACACTGTCGAGAATGAAGAATTCCGGCTCCGGCCCGAAGTAGGCAGTATCGGCCATACCGGTGGATTTCAGGTATGACTCGGCCTTCTTCGCAACGTGGCGAGGATCTCGCGAATAACTCTCGTGCGTAATGGGGTCGGCGATATCGCACACCAGGCTGAGTGTCGGAACTGCAGTAAAGGGATCGAGAAATGCCGATATCGGGTCGGGGAACAACAGCATGTCGCTCTCGTGGATCTTTTGGAACCCGCGAATGCTCGATCCGTCGAACCCGATCCCATCTTCGAAAATCTCTTCCGAGAATTCTGTGGTTGTCACGGAGAAGTGTTGCCACTGACCGATCAAGTCAGTGAACTTCAGGTCGATGATCCTCACCGAGTGGTCTTTGATCAATTTCATGATCCTCTCCACGCCGGTAACAGATTTTGTCTTGGTGGCCATAGAGCTCCTTTGTGAATATAAGTGGGAAGGTTATTTGTGGTTATGAATTTTGATGACAGTCGTTTCCTTTGGAGTTGAAAGTACCACGCTCGTCGTTGTCTTGACGACACCGGTCCAGGACTGGATCTTTGCAAGGAGCTTTTCGAGACTCGATGTGTCTTCAGTGCGTATCTTCAGAAGATGAGTTCCTTCACCGGTGACGGCGTGACATTCCAGGATATCCTCCGTGTTCTGAACATGTTCAACGAACGATGAGTAGTGCTTCGACGAATCGACCGTGACGAGGATGAGCGCTGTTATATCCTTCCCTACGGCGCGTGGATTCAATCTTGCAAAGTATCCCGCGATGACGCCAGCTTCCTCTAACTTGCGGAGGCGCTCGCTGACGGC
>JBBTCR010000275.1:0-9062 GCA_038043105.1 Bacteroidota bacterium | reverse complement strand
GGGATTTGAACCCGCGACCCCTTGCACCCCAAGCAAGTGCGCTACCGGGCTGCGCCACGTTCCGATGCTAGATCAAAAATCTCCGCCAAAGGCAGACCAGCCCACCGTGCGGTCTGGCGGGTCAGCCTCCGGCTGATGAATATCAAAAAGCAATAATGTAAAAGCGTTCAGAATACAGGAGGCAGAATACAGGATTCAGAAGACAGACTGCAGCTTGCAGACCGCAGGTTGTTGCCTGGCCCCCGAACTCTAAGCCTTGAACTCGAAACTTGAAACTTTCAACTCGAAACTTCGAAACCCCAAACTTATTTTAGCCGTTCTGCCAGCTCCTCCAGAAATTGCTTTACTTCGACGATATCGGCGCGGATCTCTTCATCTTGGATCTTCTTCTTCGGAGGAACGCTCAAGAGCTCCAGTTGCTCGGCCCCATCGGACTCCGGAACGTACGCCTCGAGAACCCGTTTCGCTCCCTCAATCGTGTACCGCTCATCCCTCAGTAACTTCTTGATGTACAAGATGAGCTTGATGTCCTTGTTCGTGTAAATCCTGTTCCCCGCACGGTTCTTCGCCGGCTTGAGCTGTGGGAATTCGGACTCCCAATAGCGGAGCACGTACTGCTCGAGGCCCGTAATGGTGCTGACCTCACTGATCGAATAGTAGAGCTTCTTGATGCCGATGTGTTTCATAGGTCTAAGCGGAGCAGTGAAGGATGTTCATGAACGTTCTGCTTACAAAGTAGAGAAAATTGGCTATACTTGCAATCATCAGACCGGATCGGCTGGAAGAGTCCTCAACGCTTACTCCATCTTTTCGATTATTGCAAAGGCAACAACGGTATTTTCTGTGTGCGATAGAGAGAGATGGACACGGCATTGCGCCAGCTGTCCTGCAACGTAGTCGTGAAGAATGATCTTCGGAGCGCCGGAAGGCTCATTGACCACCTCGACGTCCCGCCATCGAAACGTTCCACTCCATCCGGTTTCCATCGCCTTGCTCACCGCTTCCTTTGCTGCGAACCGAGCTGCAAAATGCTCATATGGTTTCTTCTTCGATTTGCAGTAGGCGATTTCTGTGTCCGTGTACATTTTCTTGATAAGCGCCGGACCCCACGCCTCGAGTGCCATTTTCATTCTCTTCACGTCAACAACATCGACGCCGATGCCTTGAATTGCTCCCATGGTCATTCCGATCTTTCGTTTTCTTGCTGAACAATATCGATCAACTGCGTGATGTCATCAATGTCGTAGTCTGCATGCGAGTTCACGGTGCCGAAGGTGTCGCCGTAGCGCGCAAAGACAGTCTTCATGCCAACCTGTGCTGCGCCGACGACATCGCGTTCAGCCCAGTCCCCCACCATCAATGACTCCTGTGGGCGGATCCTCAGACGCTTCAGCGCCTCGACGAACGGTTCCGGATTCGGCTTTCGCATGTGCGTGTCGTCGAAGGTCACCACCGCGTCGAACACATGATGGAGATTGAGGTAGCACAGACGGAGCCAGGCTTCACGACCGGGTGCATCCGACACGACGGCCAGCTTTAGATTCATTTTCAACAGCTCGATCAGCGTCAGGTAAACGTGAGGGTAGAGCACCAGCGCCGCCTCCCGTGCGCGGCGGTAGGCAATAATGCCCGACGCAAGGATCTTGTAGTCTACCTTGCTGAACTCGTCGAACAGGAGCTGGTCGAACACGTTTTGAAACTCGATGCCCCGCTCGGCATAGATTGCATCAATCCGCCGACGGATCTCCTCGGCAGACAACCGCAGCCCGGCGTCGCGCATGGCGTGGATCGCGGCCGCGACTGCCTGATTCTTCATCGCCATGAAGTCCACAAGCGTGTTATCGAGGTCGAAGACGACGGCTTTGATCATTGGCTCATCAGAAGCAAGAAATCAGAATACAGAAGTCAGGAGTCAGAAATAGAGAATTCAGGAGTCAGAATTCAGCAAGACAGAAATCAGAATGGAGAATGCAGTAGGCAGATTGCATTCTCAAGATCACAATAGCAAACTCAAAACTCTTGCGCCGGTCCGAAGGTGCGAAGGACTCCTTTGGAGACCCCTTAGGGGAGGCGCATCCCCGCCAGACCATCTGGATCTGGTAAGGCGGGCTGGCGCCTATGGCGGAGAACCCTGAACTCGAAACCGTACTCACGCTTCGACCAGGAACTGCACCGCGAGCTCGTACCCGATGCCGCCGAAGCCGGCAATCACGCCGCTGCATACCGGAGCGATGACCGACTTGTGCCGAAATTCCTCGCGAGCATGGATGTTCGTTAAATGGACTTCCACAACCGGAATCTCGAGCGCTGATATTGCATCACGAATTGCATACGCGTAGTGTGCATACGCGCCTGGATTGATGATCACCGCATCAAACGCTCCATCCTTCGCGCTGTGGAGCATGTCAATGATCGTCCCCTCACTGTTCGATTGGTAGAACTCAAATTTCACATCCGGAAACTTCTTCTTAAGGCGGGTCTCGACATCCCAGAGTGTGGTAGTTCCGTAAACATCGGTCTCACGCTTGCCGAGGAGGTTCAGGTTCGGTCCATTGATAATGAGAATGCGCATAGGTGTTCCTCAGTTGATGAGTCAAGACCCGTGATGGGCACAGCTAGAGAAGAAAGACTTTCCGATGAAACAACGATGGAGGTGCGTTCGGCACATCTGTGTGTTCAGAGAGTTCATGTCACTTTGAAAACGACGATGGTCATATCATCGTGCTGCTTGGCCTTCCGCGGGTGTCAAGATTCAGAAACACCTCCCCCTTGAGCATACTGATGACCTTTTCCGCCTGTTTCGATGCATCTTCCTCTCTGCCCGAACTCACTGTGAGGTCGATTTTCTCCCGCCTCTTCCAGCTCACCTCCCAGAAGTAGCCCGGCACTTTGTCCCCCAACAGCTCATTCGAGCGCTCGATGCCGAAGAGTTGTTGCGTCTGGCGCACGAGGGGTCGATCGTGCTTCAGGCGCGCATCAGCATCGAGTCCGGCCAGATCGACCCCGAGCTCAATCAGGATTTCCCGCGACCGTTCTCGGATTGCATTGACATCAAGCGGCAATCGAATACCACCAAAGGGATGAGAAGAAGGGAAGATCTCGATGATAACGAAAATGGCCAGAACGAGAAAAACGAAAAATGGAGAAAGGTTCTTGAGTTTTTCCATAACTATCCGGTCACCGACGAGAGGTCTCCCGCAGCCATGGGGTCAGAATGCGCCCTCTCTCCAGCTTCTGCAGAACAACAAGCTCAATGATCGCCATGGGGTGATCGTGCGTTAACGAAAACTCACGATCGCAATGATGCCAAACAAGATGATAAGAAGCCCAGAAATTTTGTTGACCCAGCCGAGCCCCGTGGAGTTAATCTTCTTCCGGAACAGGGTGACGCCGTAGCTCAGAATGAAGAACCACAGACACGATCCCAGGAAAACTCCCAGGACGAGCGTCGCCGCAGAGCCATAACCGAGGTTACCGTTCCTCAAACCAAGGGCTGCAAACACACCCAGGAACGCGAAGACGGTGAGCGGATTCGTCAAGGTCAACAGCAACGTAGAGATGTACGTGCCGAAGAGTCCTCGTCCGTTTGCCTGCGGCGTTTCCTCAATGGGGCGCGCGAGGAACGTCTTAATCCCGAGGTACAGGAGAAACGCACCACCGATTAACCGGAACCACATCTGCTGCGTGACGAGAAGGTCAGAGATGAATGTCAGCCCCAATGCGGCAACACATCCATACATCGCATCAGCGGTCGCTGCTCCGAAACCGATGATCATTCCGGGGAGATGACCCTGGGCAACCGTTTTGCGGATACACAAAATGCCGATCGGTCCAATCGGCAACGCCAGCGCAAACCCGATGATGATCCCCTTCAAGAATAGAGTATATTCCACACGCTTCTCGTTAGGATGGTGATCGAAGGAGCACTTACCCACTCATGTGGGTGAGGTGCGAAGTCTCACGGGCTGCCGATGGTTCGTACGCTGTGATGTGATATGGGTGGATCACGTCAGCGGCAGGCATATGTGGTGGATGACGCCCTATGCACGCGCAATGCGAGCAAGCTCATCTTCAATGAATTCACGGATCGCCGGCTTGAGATACTTTTCTTCGATGCCGATCTCCGCCAAAGCTTGAGCGAGCACCGAACTCTTCTTCGACAGGGGGAGTTTTTTGTTCACAACAATGAGGCGCTCCGCCCGGAGCACGCAGAAGCCCCCCTCAAAGTCACCTTTCTCATATCGAACGGTGATGCCGGAGTTTGCAGCAAGGGATTCAAGTTCTTTGACGATTTGGTCTTGTGTCATATGTGCTTGGACAGACTGTATTCGCGAGCCGTGTACGTTGTTGCCGAAAACATAGGGGATTTTGCGCTGACTTTCAAGTCATAGATCGCTTGGCTAAGTGCCGTGTCGACATCCGCCACCACGACTCGAGTTTGTCACCACTCCAGATCGTAAACCACGCCAGCAGCCCGCCGGCAATCAAATCAACGACGTAATGGTAGCGCAGGTAGACGGTGCCGATGATAAGAAGCGTTCCGAGAACCGTCAGCAACCATCGCGCCCTCAACTTGTATCGGATGGCGAGAACCATCACGACAATCGTCAGCTGCGTGTGTCCACTCGGAAAAACATCGCGCTGCACGATGTCGATCGGATTGGGATGGTTCTTCGGAATCGATTCGCCCGCGTTGATAATTTCTCTGAGGATGTTCGTGAGAAGAATTCCGGGAAGATCTGAATTGAGCGATGAGAAGTCGTGGAGCGTGAAACGAGGACCCACACCGGGCAGCGAAAAGTAGCCGATGTAGGAAAGATAAAAGCCATACACCACAAGGAACGCTACTTTGTCGAACTCCTCAATGGCATAACGGCGATAGAGCTCAACGCCGAGGATGATAAAGAGTATGTAGTAGGAGAAGTATGCAATCTGCAGAATTTCTGTGATCACCGGATGAGCGTACCGCGCGAGCCACTCGGTTGGATTGACCCCGAACACCCATCGGTCGATAGCGATAAAGAGCTGATCGTAGTCCGTAGGGTGAATGGGGTGAATCATCACATACAGCTCTTTGAAGATGAAGAGGATGATCGCATAACAGTACCATCGATGAAGCCCGACGAGCAGCTTCGTTTTCTTGTGCTCCGCGAGCCAGGCGAGGATACAGATGACCACGACAATAGCGAGATTGATCGCCACGAGTGTGAGCCACTGCGGCACACGGGACTGGAACGCGAGATTGAGGCCGGTGAGGAGCAGCAGGAACAAGATTGAAACAAAGTCACCCGGCGAGAGGAGCGAGACGAGCTTTCGGAATTTCATGCAGGGGGGCCAGACGATGACGGGTGAAAGGGACTAGAGCCAGCGCAGGAGCGCAGTGGCAATCGTCAGAAAAATGGTGATTCCGACAACATCTTGGAATGCGGTCTCAAAGGGACCCGCGGTGATCGCCGGATCGAAACCGAGCCGCTTGGAGATCATTGGAACGCTTGTCCCGACAAAGCCTGAAATGTTGATGGAAATGAACATCGAGAACCCAACCACCAGTCCAAACAATGCCCTTCCATGCCAGATCGCACCGATAGCACCGATGAGAGCGCCGCACGCGGAGCCGATGATAAGCGTCGTTTGGAATTGACGCACAATCGGGTTCCACCACCGGTTTAGATCAACATGACCTGTCGCGAGTCCGCGCACAATAATCGCGGCCGACTGCAGGCCGGTGTTTCCCGAGATCGCAGAAATGATGGGCATAAACGAGGCCAGGAGGATGACCTTCGACAATGTCTGGTCGAAAAAGTGAATAACCACCCCCGCCACAAATTCAATACTCAACGTCGTGAGTACCCAGGGCAGACGGAGAAGAGCAATTTCGGCTGGCGAACGACGTTCCAGCTCATCGGCATCGGAACCGACCATCCGCGCAACATCTTCCTGATGCTCTTCCTCCATGACGTCAACAACATCATCCACGGTAATGCGGCCAAGCAGCTTTCCCACCTTGTCGGTTACAGGCAAGGAGACGATATCGTACTTCTTGAAGATCCGCGCAACCTCTTCCTGATCGATATCCGTCGTCACGCTGATGACTTCGGCGTTCATGAGTTTGTACATCCGCCGGTTCGGTGTGTTGACGAGCAGGTCCTGCAGCGGTACAGCGCCGAGGAGTAGCCCCTTCTCATCAACCACGTAGACTGAGTAGATGTTCTTGTGCTCCTTGGCCATCTTTCGCACAACCCTGATAGCCTGCTTGACCGTATCCTTTGCATTGACAACGGCCACTTCCTTCCCCATGATGCCGCCGGCGGTGTTCTCATCATAGCGCAACAGTTCTTGCACCTCGGAGGAATCCTCAACGTTCATCGTCTCGAGAACTTCCTCGGCTTTCTCCTCCGAAAGCTCGGCAACGATGTCCGCCGCATCGTCGGATGCCATTTCGCCAACGAGCTCTGTAAGCTTTGGCTGGGACATGGTTTGCAGCAGATCCTCGCGATGCACATCATCAAGCTCGAGGATGACCTCACTGGCAGTTTCGGTCGGAATCAGCTTGAAGATGTATTCGGCGTCTTCCGTCTCGAAACGATTGATGATATGGGCGATGTCGGCGGGATAGAGATCCTGCAGGATATTGAGAATCAAGAAATCCGATCG
This sequence comes from Bacteroidota bacterium, assembly GCA_038043105.1. Lineage (GTDB taxonomy): Bacteria > Bacteroidota > Ignavibacteria > UBA10030 > UBA10030 > VGWB01. The sequence continues at coordinate 2,408 of JBBTCR010000275.1, read as the reverse complement.
CGAACGGACAAGGTCCTCAAGATCATCCATCAACTCATCGTCCACCTCAATGAGGTGCCGAGGCTGGGTTGGAACCTGCTCAGTATCTCTTTCTTCGTCAATCATAGGAGAGATTCAAAATCCTAATATCGTGCGCCAAAGGCGCACCAGTCCCGCTTTACGGGATCCCGAATAGCGGGACCCGCTACGCAGTCTGGCGGGTCCGCCTCCCCGAAGGGGTCCTTCGGACTGGCGGAAAACACTAAACAAATCCAAAATCCGAAGCTCAAAACAAATAGCAAGCACCAAAGATAAACACTGGAGTTGAGTTACAAGTGCAAGGTCATCACATAGATTTTTGAAGTATTGCACCAAAGATTTTCATCAACTCAGTAGATTCCTGCATCAGTCTGGCTTGACTCGATTTCACGCTATCGCCACACTCAGCCAACTGCAATCAGTATCGACTCTCTTTGGCTTCTTTCCGTGCGATTCGAATCTTCATCAAGAAATCTTTTTTGCCAAGCGATTCGTTCGCTTCGATGTAGTTAGCTCCAACCGAACCAGCAGACCGTATCAGCTGCCTGCTAATTTCCGCGTTCGACAACGTCTTGGGCAAACTGTTCACAAACTCAATGAAGTCCTTAGCGAACTTTAGTGTCCGACCCTCCAAATTATAGTGTTTAGAATTTTGTGTTTTGGCCATTTGAGTTTGTTTAGGATTTCCTATTTCGCATTTAGAATTTCACCCTCAGTGATTCAGAAAAATGGCTCAGCTCTCGTGTTAAGCCTAGGAACTCCTCGAGCGTCAAGCTTTCTGGTCTCCTGCTCAAATCAAACGCAATGTTGCTAAGCTGCTCATCGGAAAAACCCATATACTTCAATCCGTTGCGGAGGGTTTTCCGACGCTTGCCGAACGTTGCACGCACGACTGTCCTGAAGAGTTGCTCATTACAGTCAGGGAGCTCCCGCCTAAACGACAATCGCACGACGGCTGAATCGACATTCGGCTTTGGATAGAACGAATTCCGCGAAACCTTGAATAGGAATTCCGGACGCGAGTACAGCTGGACAGAAACGGCAAGAATTCCGTAGTCCTTGCTTCGCGGCTGCGCGACGAAACGATGCGCAACTTCCAGCTGCACCATGAGCGTTGCGTCTTCAACGACCTCGTGGTTCTCAAAAAGCCAAAAAAGGATGTCGCTGGTTATGTTGTACGGAATGTTGCCGACAACTCGGAGACCGCTTTTCAATTCGTGCGAGAGGCTCTTAAGCGAGACATCGAGAACATCCGCATGAATGAGCCTGACGCTACCCCCCAGTGTCTCCCGCAAGACAGCGATTGCCCGCTCGTCAACTTCGATCGCAACGACGGTTGCTGTCTGAGAGCAGAGGTGCTTCGTGAGTGCCCCTTGGCCAGGGCCAATCTCGATCACAGCATCGCTCGGCCGAAGATGGAGGCCGTCCACAATTTTGCGGGCGACATTCTCATCACGGAGAAAATTCTGGCCGAGGGATTTCTTTGGCGCGAGCATTCGACGAGGCCAATATAATCATCGGTGCGTGGAATTTCAATGAAAGGTGAATGAAAAAACCGTTGCGACTGTGCTGGTGTTCCCGTTGCATTTCGGACGAATTTCGATTACTTTGACGCCGGTTGATCTCACGCATCTATGGCAAAGCTGAGAGAGAAGAAAACACCGACATTGGCTCGCTCTCCTCAACGAACGGATGGAACTCCATTAGTTTCCGTGGTCGCTCCCCTTTATAATGAAGAGGAGTCCCTCCGCGAGCTGTACAGCGAAATCGCTGCCGTGATGACAAAGATGGGCAAACCGTTCGAGGTGATCTTCGTCGACGACGGAAGCACCGACGGCTCCTTCGCCGTGCTGGAAGAACTCCACAAGAACGATCGCCGCGTGAAGGTGATCCGCTTCCGCAGGAATTTTGGAAAGTCCGCCGCGCTTTCCGTCGGCTTCAAGGAGACTCACGGAGAATACGTGATAACGATGGACGCGGACCTTCAGGACGATCCCGCGGAAATTCCCGGGCTCATCGAGGAGATCGGCAACAGCTACGACCTCGTCTCCGGCTGGAAGAAGAAACGGCACGATCCGATCTCAAAGACCATCCCGTCGCGATTGGCCAACTTCGTCACCGCGACGATGACCGGAATTTCCATTCACGATATGAACTGTGGGCTGAAGGCGTACCGAAAAGAGGTTGTGAAGGAAATCAGCGTGTACGGCGAGCTTCACCGTTACATTCCTGTACTCGCTCACTGGGCCGGTTATCGTGTCGGCGAGAGAGTCGTCAACCACCGCCCCCGAAAATATGGTCACACAAAATTCGGCATCAGCAGATTCTTTCGGGGGTTCCTCGATCTTCTGACAGTCCTGTTCACGACTCGATACATACGCCGGCCGCTT
>JBBTCR010000274.1:0-7230 GCA_038043105.1 Bacteroidota bacterium | reverse complement strand
CGGCGGGGTCACGAGAAGCCAATCCTCTCCAGCACCCTCACCACATGCCGAAGGCTTGTCTTTGTCCTTGATTGACTAATCCTAACCTGAACTACTCGCACGCAATGGCACGCAGACACATCGTCGCTATCGGACTCGTCGTGGCGCTCCTGGTCGTGTCCCTGATTCTCTCGGGACCCATCAGCGCCATCGAGGGCCAATTGCTCGATACGCGTTTTCGTCTGCGCGGGCAGACACCTGCGGACACAAACATCGTCATACTCTATTTCGACAATGACGATATCGCGTCGCTCGGCGGGTGGCCGCTCAGGCGAGACTACTACGCGCTGCTCATCGATGTGCTGAACAAGAGTGCCGTTTCCGTCATTGGCCTCGATGTCTTTTTCGGTGACCACAGCCTTCAGTTTCCTGAACGCGATAGCCTGCTTGCTTCAACGACGGCTGCATCAGGAAATGTTGTCGTCTCCAGCTATTTTCGGCGCATTGATTCTCAGCCCCCTGCCTCGTTGGACTCGGTGCCGCCTCTCAAGCTTTACCCCGCGGTCACCGGAACAGCAATCTACGGCAGCCATCTCCAGCTTCCGTATGATGAGCTGCTTCAAGCTGCAGCCGGTGTAGGCCACACCAATTTTGAAACCGGTGTCATGACTAGCGTCCCGCTTCTCGTGGGATTGCGGGATGGGAGCGTTCCGGCGTATGCCCTTGAAGTGTTCCGGCTGTCCACCGGCACACAAAGGGAACACGTTCGGATAGAAGGGGGTCACGTCGTCGTCCCAGCGCAAGGCAAGGAGTACAGAATACCGTTCGACCGACGGGGGAACGTTGCCTTGAATTTTCCCGGTCCCCTTTCATCATTCAAGCGATTCCGGTGCGTCCAGGTGTTGCGTTCTTACCAGGTGCAGCAATCGGGCAAAACCCCGCCAATCGATCTATCGACTCTGAAGAACAAGATTGTCCTCGTGAGCGTCATTGGAGAGGGTAGAAGCAAGTTGGTCTCAACGCCTTTTGATCCTGAATTTGCTTCCGTCGGTATATACGCTACCTTCATCGACAACGCGCTTCACAACCGTTTCCTCCTTCGGCTAAGTCCGGCGCTTGGCGCAGTCATCTCGGTTGCGCTCGCGAGCCTGGCTCTCGTGCTGATCTTCCGGATCGGTTATCTCCATGGGCTCAGCCTCACGGCATTACTCGCGATCCTTTATGTCTCAGCGAGCCAGCTTGCGTTTTCGTTCTGGTGTGTCGTGCTGCCGGTTCTCCAGCCTCTTTTCCTGATTGCGACCGTCTGTTTAGGAATGGTGCTCTTCGAACATCTCATCGTCCGGAGAAAAGTGGAGCAGCTTGAGCTCGACAAAGGAGCGATCGAGAGCCAGTTGCGGGCGAGCGAATTGAAGCTCCAAATGCTCGAACAGGAGTTGCTCGATCAGAGAACGACCGCTCAACCAACCCGCGGCATCGAATTGGTCGAGGAGATCAAACGATACAAACAGGATATCAAAACTCTTTCCGCTCAAGTGAGCGATCTCGTCCGATTCGAACCGGCGGAAACCGAACAGCCTGAGGGAAGAGTAGTATTCGAGGGGATCGTTTACCACAGTGGCGGGAGAATGCGAGAAGTTGTCGAGATGATCCAAAAGGTTGCGACAAGTGACGCAAACGTGCTGATACTTGGCGAGAGTGGGACAGGTAAGGAATTGGTTGCACGGGCTGTCCACAACTTGAGCCAGCGGAACGGAAAGGTCTTCGCCGCGGTCAATTGTGGTGCGCTCACGGAAACACTTCTCGAAAGTGAGCTGTTTGGTCACGAACGTGGATCATTCACGGGGGCCGTGAAGGAGAAGGTCGGCAGGTTCGAGTATGCTGACGGTGGCACGATCTTTCTGGATGAAATCGCTGAGACGAGCGAGGCATTTCAGGTGAAAATGCTCCGAGTTGTGCAGTCGGGTGAATTTGAGCGCGTTGGCTCGACGACTATGAAAAAAGTGGACACGCGCATCATCGCCGCGACGAACAAGAATCTCCGAGAACTTATCGGGGAAAAGAAGTTTCGCGAAGATCTGTACTACCGGTTGAACGTGTTCAGTCTTGAGCTTCCATCGCTCCGAGAGCGCAAAGGCGATATTCCCATCCTCGCGGAGCACTTCCTGCAGCGGGAGGACAATTCCCTGTCTCTCTCCTCGACCGTGATGGATGCCTTTCTGCAGTATCCGTGGCCGGGAAATATTCGAGAACTCGAAAGCGCGATCACGCGCGCGACCATCCTTGCCCGATCGGAAAAGCGGGAACTGATCCAGCTCAAAGACCTGCCGGAGCAAGTTGCTGCCGCGCTCAAGGGTCAAGTCGATTTGGAGGATCAGATTATCGAACTTCTGCGGGGGAAGAAATTCTCTCGAAGCTCGATTTCGGAGACCGCCGAGGAACTCGGAGGACTCAATCGCGGTACGGTCGCTGAATATTTCCGAGGTCTTTGTTTCAAACACTTCTTCGAAAACATGTGGGACACGGGAAAAACCGTACGCGCCATTTCGGAGAGTGAAGATAGCGAAACGAACGAGAGGGTCGGGAAAAAGCTTTCGGAATACCTCTCGAACGTCGTTGATGGAGTTGCCGCTGGATCTTCTTTCGGCGAAGTGAAGCCAAACCTCAGGCCTAAGTACAAAAATCTTCCCCACCGTTACCACACAATTCTTGACGAGGTAGTGCGATCTTACCTTGCCGGCAAGTGGGAGCAGGGTTAGACCTCTTCATCTTCGCTCAGACCCTCTGACTCAACTATTGTAATTTCTACAGCCCCGAACGCGGGGTTCCCCCTCATTCCCGCACTTCTATACCCGAATTCCCGCACTTATCTTGTCCCAATGCAAGAACCCATCCAGTTCTCGTTTTCGGATAACCCGTTGTGCCTAAAGTCGTTAAAGAACAGTTACGCTGATTGGCTCACTGACGTTCGATGGCATAGGAATTGGGTATTGATTGGACAGACTTCATAAAGGGTTGATAGGCTTTGTTCAAGCAGAGGGGGATGGTTATGAGTCCGAAAGACAAAGAGTATCTAGAGTTCGTCATCGAGAACAATCCACTGCTCAACAGTGATGTGGTTCCTCTGGACGACGGTGACGCATACTCGTCTGACTATTGTGGTGGATCGACACGCTTGAACGAGCGGGGCTATCCGCTTCGCTGGGGGAGAGTTATTCGAAAGGTATCGAAGTCAGTCGAATTCGATGAACCGAGTGAGGAGTGCATCATCGCGACGGTAACTCGGACGTTGAATGGAATCTTGAAGATCTCGGCGCCGTATCAGTTGAGCACGCGGATGCGACATTCGATCATCTCCAAGCCATTCATCGAGCGGAGCGCGCGCAAAGCGCAGTTTCTCCGAATTGGAAGAGCGAAGGACCCGTCAAAGAACTGGAAGCTCAACGCGGTTTCGATTGTACGAGGTGGGACGGAGAACACCAATGTGGTGATCGATGAGCTCGTGATGCGCGCTGACGGCGGGGAGAAAGTATCGCTCAGATCGCCGGATGAGAACATCTGGCCATTCGGGCTGGACAGTTCCACAGTTGCAACCGTTGAAGCCGAGAGCGATCTGGACGTTGCGGTGAAACTGGAGACGACCGAGGTTGAGCCGAATATGGTTGTTCTCCGTTCCGGTTTCCGAGGAAGGTGGGGTCAGCGCACACTTCTTCCTCTCACGTTTGAGAACAGGTCTGGAAATCATTACATCCACACATATGAAAACACAGTCCGGCCGCAGCCTCGACCCGGCGTGTTTCATGCAGTGGTTGAAGTGATAACACGGGAGTCATTGTGCGATCTGGACGCTCCTGTATGCACGAGTTTTTGCGGGGTACCGTACGTCATTCGATGACGATCGAAGCGTGGATGGGTACCCCAGGCTTCCGCTTTTGTGGGGAACGGCGGAGGCCAAATTTTGCGGTTCGTGGTTGGAATCGTGGGATGAACCACCGGGGATGGGATCAATCTATTCGCGTGGATTGACCTTAACTAACTCATTAAACAACGCCCATCCCCGGGGTTTTACTATGACCAGGATTTTGTTATATTGAAAAGGGAGTGAGTGGGTCACATGAAACCTAGGGTATCCCATATTGCTGTTGTGGCGTTGCTGCTGTTGCTTTCAGCGTGCCGGGAAAACAGCCCTATAGAGCTTGCCGAAAACTCCATTCTCGAGCCGATCGAGGTTTTCCTTCCAAAGGAGCGCGATACCACTGTAGTCCAAGAGACGACGCTTGATTTGACCGGTTTGATCCAGCAGGATAGCGACAACTATCCAGGCACGGTGCTGGTGACCGGAGTGAAGAGCGATATCGGCGGTAGTCGAACGCAACTCGCCTATTCACGCATCCTCCTGAAAGATCTGCGGTCTCCGAAGACCGTCAGAGGAAATTTTGGGAGCTACACGGCCTACGACCATCTGGATGTCGGGAAAGCGAAACTCGACAGTGTTCAATTCGATTTTGCGGAATGGATTATCCAGATCAAGAGCGTGACGCTGCTACCGGTGAAAGCAGGGTTCTTCTACAAGCTTGGATACGACGGTTATCGAATCACCAAGCCGATTGACTATCTTCCGAGGCACCGGTATGTCGTTGAGGCAGAAGGAAAAGGACAGATTGGATCCTTCGATTTGACGTTTGATAGTCCGGACGAAGTGACGCTTCTGAATCCCAGACCCCAGGCGCTTGTGTTTCGTGATGAGGATCTTGTGATCCGGTGGAGCGGCCAGGCTGGGAATTTCGTCCGGGTTATCATCAGCACCTACGACGAGACACGAGGCCGAGCCGTCAATCCGTTAATGGTTATCAAAGCGAGTCCGCATTCGAATTCGCTGCTCGTCTCGTCCAAGCTTCTGAAGCTGGTCCCGCCGAGCGCCAATGGGCGCTTGATGATGACCTTTATGTCCGCGAACAGGCGGGAGGCAACTCTTCAGGGGTATCCGGACAAGGTACTGTTGCAGGCAGCGTCGATTCACAATCTGACGATTTCCCTGCGCTAGTATCTCCCCGGTGCAGAGGGCCAACGGCGTTGCGTAACACCCTCTAGTTCACGCGAAACGAGTGTGCTCCCGACGGAGGGGAGCATCGTACTAAAGGGGTCTAATGAAATTCCGTCTTCTCATTTACTTCAGTATGCTTGCAGTGTTGCCCTCTCTTCTTCTCGGGCAGCATCTCAGCTCTTCCCGAGGCGTGAGTCTTGGGGCTTACACCGCCCTCGCGAACGACCTGTCGAGCCTCGACTGGAATGCAGCTGGACTCATCTCGGTGCGAGATTGGGAGATTAGCGCATCGAATCTTCTCTCTTTCGGGCCGAACGCCAGCTCCAGGGGAATCTTTCAAACCATCGGAGGCAGCAAGCGATTCTTAGACCACCACGCGTTTTCTCTACGCTATTCCCCGGGGCTCTCGATGGAGTTCGTTGTTCCGAGCACGTTTCAATTTCAGAATGGACAAAAAATCTCGTTCGATAAGCGGATCAACTATCGTGAATCGTACGCCTTTGGGTATGCGTACCAGATGACTTCCACCGTCTCCGTTGGGATGAGTGCTCGTCTCAGACAAGAGTTCATTACCGACACGGAGCCATTCATTGAACAGGATACGATTGCACGTATTCGCAATATCGACTATGGTGCGAGTTCCTGGAATGTTGATGTCGGAATGCTCTGGGTACCCCGGCCTGATTTCAGCCTCGGCATTGTTGCGAAAAACTTGTTCAGGATGAACGAAAGTGAATTCCCGCTCGATGTGCGGTCGTACGCTTTCCGATCCATCAAGACCCTGCGCCTGGGGATGAGTTACAGACCTTTTTCTGCCGGGACGTTCATGGTCGATTTTGACACCGAAAGGCAAGGTGGGCTCGGCGCGGAGTGGAGCATCCTTGACAACTTGAAACTGCGTCACGGCACGATCTTCGGCGCACGATATTCACCTTTCTTCGCTGCGATGTCGGCGGGCTTAGGGTGGACGTACGAATCGATCCGCTTCGATGTCAGCTATCTCCACTTCTTCAACCGCTCCGGGCGACCGACGCCAACGGTTCAGGACTTCGTCTCGGAGGGGGTGAAAGACATCGCCTTCAACCAGTTCACGAACGACCAGTTGATGTTGACGGTGAACGTTCCGCTCGGCCGCACGAGGGAGTTCCTCGCGAAAATCGAGCACGTGACGATCTCGAGTGAAGTATACCCCTCATCATACCAGATTTTTGCCTTCCGGCCGCTCGGGAGAGCGAGAGTGCGGAACGTCTCCCAGAAGCCAATCGAGGCGCGCGTGGCGTTTTACGTTGACCAGTACATGGACTCACCGACGGAAACACGCCCCGAGTACATTGCTCCGAATGAGGAGAAAGAGATCCCCTTTTACGCGATTTTCAACGAGGCGATCAGATTCGTGCCGACGATGGTCTTGCGCGCTGCTGATGTTTTTGTGAAGGCTTCGCATGTCGAGGGGTATGATGACCGCAGTCAAGCCAAGTTGATCATTCGCGGAAGGAACGACTGGGACGGCGATGCGCTGTCGCTGCGCTATTTCGTAACGCCTGAAGATCCTGATGTTCTCCGTTTCAGTCGAAGCGTGTTGAATCAGCAGAAAGATGCCCTCGCCATCACTTCGAAGCAGATGGAGAAGTTCCGATCGGCTCAGCTGTTGTTCAACGAATTCGCCTCTCGTCTTTCGTATGTCAACGATCCACGCAACAGCAAAGACAGGGTGCAGTTTCCATCGGAGACGCTGGCACTGCGGGGGGGCGATTGCGATGATATGACGGTGTGCTTCTCCTCCTTGCTGTCGAGCATTGGGGTGAGTACCGCGTTCATCGATGTGATTCCGCCCGAAAGAGTCAACGATGCGCACATCTACTTGTTGTTCGACACCGAAGTGCCTGCTTCGCAGTCCAGCACTATCAGCGATAACCAGAAGCGGTTTGTGATCCGGAAGAACGAGCGCGGGGAGGAGACCGTGTGGATCCCTGTGGAAACGACGCTTATCACCGAGGGATTCCAAAAGGCGTGGGAAGTTGGTGCACGAGAGTATTTCAACGATGTCGAACTTGGATTTGGGGTCGTCAGGGGCTGGGTGCGCCTCGTTGATGTGAGGCCCCGATGAATACATGAAGCGAAAGGAGACTCATATGCGTAGCCGAATGCTGTGGTTGATCGCTCTCTGCCTGCTGGCGGTTCCTCTCGTGGCGAAGGAATTCATGGTGAAG
>JBBTCR010000273.1:0-3538 GCA_038043105.1 Bacteroidota bacterium | reverse complement strand
TGTGGTCGCGTCCGTTAAAAAGTAAGTCGATAAATATCATTGCTTACAAGGGATAAATAATAATTGAACAACATATGAAAGCGAGAATTCTGAAGAACCAGGTTTGACTCAATGTCGAAACGTTCAGAGCGTATATTGCTACTGCTGCTCGATTTCTTCACACTCAACGCTGCATACCTTGTGTACTACTGGCTCCGCGTGCGCAGCGGTTGGTTTTTCTACGCGATCGAGCCGGAGCTGCTGTTGCCGATGGCCGCCGTTTATGTGTACTGGCTGTTGTTATTTTCCTTCTTCGGACTGTACCGCTCCTGGTACGCTCAGTCCCGCCTCGATGAGCTGATCACGCTGTTCCGCACAACGGGTATTGGGGCGCTGGTGCTGTTCTTCTTGGTTTTCATCGACGATGAGCCAACGAGTTCGCAGCCAGGACTCAGGGGTCTCATCGTTGCGTACTGGTTTCTCTTGTTTGTCTTTGTCAGCTGCGGCAGGTTAGGGATTCGCGCCGTGCAGAGACGGTTGCTAGAGGCGGGAATTGGCGCGCGCAACACGCTGATTGTCGGCTGGTCGCATAAAGCCTACGAGCTGTGTGACATGGTGCTGAAATATCCGGCGCTCGGATACAAAGTCGTCGGATTCGTGAAAGTACGAAAACCTGCTGCAGGCAAGAAGGCAAAACGATCTGACTATCGGGGTGTGCCGGTTTTGGGTTCAATTGAGGATATCGCTTCGCTCATTCAGCAGCACAACATCCGCGAGCTCTTGATCGGTCTTGATTCAACTGAGCACGACAAGCTCATCGACATCATCAATTCCTGTAACGGCTTCGAGGTTGGCCTGAAGATTATGCCCGATATGTATGACATTGTCAGCGGCCAGGCGCGCATCAATTCTATCTACGGGTTCCCGCTGATCGATGTCATGCCGGAGATTATGAAGCCGTGGGAGGAATCACTGAAGCGCGTGGTGGACGTTTTCGTCGCCACGGCCATTCTGGCTGTCGGTTCACCTGTGTGGCTGATGGTGGCGCTGCTGATCAAGATTGATTCTCGCGGTCCGGTGCTGTACAAACAGGATCGAGTTGGTCGGAATGGAAAGACGTTCAACATCTTCAAATTCCGCTCGATGTACTCCGACGCGGAAAAACATTCCGGACCTGTGTGGGCGTCCAAAAAGGATCCTCGCGTCACGAGGATCGGAAAAATCATTCGCCGCCTGCACATTGATGAAGTGCCGCAATTCATCAACGTCTTGCTCGGAGATATGAGTCTGGTGGGGCCGCGTCCGGAACGTCCATTCTTTGTGGAAAAACTCTCCGGGGAACTTCCGCTCTACAAGCGCCGTCTCAAAGTACGACCGGGCATTACAGGATGGGCGCAAGTGAAACACAAGTACGATGAGTCGATCGAAGACGTGAAGGTGAAATTGAAGTATGATCTCTTCTATATTGAAAATATGTCATGGCGAATGGATTTGAAGATTCTTTTCAATACATTTTACGTGACGCTGACAGGAAAAGGACACGTCTAAGATGAATGCACCGAAACTCCAGATGGTCGACTTGGTGACGCAGTACCAGAAGATCAAGCCGGAGATCGACCAAGCGATCCACCGCGTTCTCGAATCCGGCCAGTATATTCTCGGAAAAGAAGTGGGCGAATTCGAGGCAGCGACGGCAGCGTATCTCGGCGCCAAGTACGCGATCGGTTGTGCCTCGGGAACGGACTCGTTGCAGGTCGCAATGATGGCCCTCGGCATCGGTCCAGGTGACGAGGTCGTGACGACACCGTTTACATTTGTGGCGACGACGGAAACGATCGTGCTGCTCGGTGCACGACCGGTCTACGTCGATATCGATCCTCTGACCTTCAATATCGATCCATCGCGAATTCAGTCTGCCCTCACAAAGAGGCCCAAAGCGATTTTGCCGGTTCATCTGTATGGTCAGTCAGTCGATATGAACCTGATTGTCGACATAGCCAGTAGGCACGGACTCGCGATCATTGAAGATGCCGCACAAGCGATGGGAGCTGAATATAGAGGAAGGAAAGTGGGGGGAATTGGAACCTTGGCGTGCATCAGTTTCTTTCCGAGCAAGAATCTCGGGGCCTTCGGCGATGCCGGTATGGTGGTCACGAACGATGCCGCTCTGGCGGAGAAAGTCCGGAGGATTATCGTCCACGGTTCGAAGAAGCGTTATTATCACGAGATACTCGGCGTCAACAGCCGCCTCGATACTCTCCAGGCCGCGATCTTGAATGTGAAGCTCAAACATCTGGAGAACTGGCACGAGGCACGACGTCGGGCCGCCAGGACCTACAACAAGCTGTTTCAAGGCGCCGATGTTACTACTCCGTACGAGGCGCCGTATGCGAAGCACATCTTTCACCAATATACGTTGCGGCTGAAAAATCGGGATGAAGTTGCCCGTCGTCTTTCGGAAAAGAAGATCCCTCACGCAATCTACTATCCCATCCCGCTTCATCTCCAACAAGCGTATGTACACGTCGGGAGTCCGCGAGGATCATTCCCTGTTACGGAGCACGCCGCGGAAGAAGTTCTCTCCCTCCCAATGCACCCGGAGTTGACGGAGGAGCATCAACAGTACATTGTCTCGGTCGTGCGCGAGGCGTTGGGGGAGTAGTCTGGCTCAGGCTGCAATCATCATTTCAATAGGTCCAATATATTCACATGAAGCGCTGTCTCGTCGTCATACCGACATTTAATGAAGCAGATAATCTTCCGAAGTTGGTCCCAGAGATTCTGAATCTGGGAGGCCACTTTGAAGTTCTCATCGTGGATGACAACTCGCCCGATGGAACCGCGCGGCTTGTTCAGGAGATGCAGAAAACCGAGCCGCGGCTCCACTTGATTGAACGTCCTGCGAAAAGGGGTCTCGGCACGGCGTACGTTGCGGGATTCAAGTACGCACTTGCGAACGGCTACGACCATATCTTCGAGATGGATGCTGATTTTTCCCACGACCCGGCTGAGCTGCCAAACCTTCTGAAGAAAGCCCAAGAGTACGATCTGGTGATCGGTTCGCGATACGTCTCAGGCGTCAATGTCGTCAATTGGCCCATGCGGCGATTGATCCTGAGCTACGGGGCAAACCTCTACACGCGCATCATCACGGGGATGCCCGTCAAGGACGCGACAAGCGGATTCAAGTGTTTCAATCGCAGAGTGTTGGAAAGCATTGACCTCGATTTGATTCATTCGAATGGCTATGCGTTTCAGATTGAAATGGACTTCATCGCTTGGAAAAAAGGCTTTCGGGTCTGCGAGATTCCGATTGTCTTTGTGGACCGCAGGGTGGGCACTTCGAAGATGTCGAAGCACATCGTGTATGAGGCGGTGTGGATGGTGTGGAGACTGAAGTTCAAGAGTCTGGTAGAAAGAAGAAGATATTGACTCACGCAAAGACGCGAAGACGCTAAGGATCACGCGAAGAAGAAATGTCCGAGAATCAAATTGCCAAAGAATATTGTTGACGCAGCGTACAAAGTACATGTTGCTCTTGGGCCGGGCTTGTTAGAAT
>JBBTCR010000272.1:0-2435 GCA_038043105.1 Bacteroidota bacterium | reverse complement strand
TCCGAGCCATGCGTCCATGCTCAGCGGTTTGTACCCCGCAAGAACCGGGGTCCGCGACATGCACCATAAGGTTCCTCCGGAGGTGCCGACGCTATTCAGTATATTACGGGAAAGAGGGCTCTATACAATCGGGTCCTCGACCACGCCCATGTTAACGGCCAGCCGGGCGGGATATAAGGGCATTGATGAGCATGTTCCTTTTAGACACAGGTGTCTGAGGAAGTCGATTATCGGTTCGGAAGGCAAGCGTCTCTTTGCTTTCCTGCAATACTGGGCTACACACACGCCTTACGAAACGCGGCTGCCCGGTATCAAACCGCTGGATGTGGCACTGAACGTGTTGGGAGCGAATCGCGAACTCGAGAACATACGTTTCGTCAGACGTATAGGGGACTTTCTGTGGCTCGCGAGGATAAAGAGGATCCGCACCATGCTGAAAGAGGGAGACCGCCGCATAGTGTCGGCATTGAAACAGGGGTATAAACGGGCAATAGCCAAAGCCGACAGGTTCCTGGGCGGCGTGTTGAGAATCCTGGAGGAAGCCGACCTGGCCGAGAAGACGCTGATAGTTGTTACCGGAGACCATGGTGACTCGTTCAACGAACATGGAGAAATCGACAGAGCATCGGATGGACGTTACGAACACGGTCAATTCCTGTATGACAATGTGCTAAGAGTGCCTTTAATCTTCTTTTGCCCGGGTCGAAGATTCTCACGGACCTATGATACTCAAATTCAGCAAATCGATATCGCACCGACCCTGTTGGAGGCATTAGGGATAGAGCATGACGGCACTATGGACGGTTCCTCGCTGTGGAGCAATAGCATCATCGGGGCCACGCCTCCGAAAGAGACTCTTGCTTTCAGTGAAGTTGTTCGCGAGAGCTTGAATGTGGAGCTGAGATGCGTCAGGAGTCGCTCTCATAAGCTTTTGCGTGATTACAAGAGCAATACGTGCGAGCTTTACGATCTAAGAGTTGACCCCGAGGAAAAGAATGATCTGTATCCAACGGATCAATGCGCTGAAAAGACAATCCTTCTGGATAGATTGCAGGCGTTTTCTGAATCCCGGAGTATCGACAAGGCCTCTTACACCGACGCCGAGCAACAGCGAATCCAGACGACGTTGCGGAATCTGGGCTACATAGACTGATCTATGCAAGGCGTAACTCTCACTATCTCGGCAATCGCATGCGTGCTGGTATTTTCTCTCTCACCCATTTATGCGCTTGTGGTGTACCTTGCGGCATTTTCGCTGTATCCGTCCAATCTGGCGGTCCCGGTGGGCACGATTGATTTCACGGTGCTCAGAATAGTCATCATCGCGGTCTATGTGAAGATTTTTCTCCTGACGGATTTGCCCAGTCGGTTCAAGCTCATGTGGGTCGATAAGCTCGTGATCATATACTTTGTGGCTCAGATTGCAGCCGGGCTTACGACGACCCAGTCGGTGGGGGCCTTTCTTGAGAACCGTTCAGGGGCGGTTTTTGACATGGTTTTGCCCTACTTCGCCGTGCGTTTGATCGTGATAGACAGGGAAAAGTACCTCACATTGCTCAAGTCCGTGCTGGTGATTGCAGCTCCTTTGGCCATCGTCGGCTTTTACCAGTGCACGACGGGGAACAATCCCGTCGGTTTTTTCAGGAACTATGGCGCGTGGGACACCAGAGATTATGTGCCGATGTCTCGCTTCGGCTTGACGCGCGCAGACGTCGTGTTTACGCATCCGATCATGTATGGTCTTTTCTTCGCCATGTTCGGCCCTGTGTGCGCCGGGATTTTTGGCCACGTGAGAAAATCGAGGAAGATGCTTTACTGGGCGGCAATGGGGCTGATGTGTATGGGCCTGTTCTCATGTGTGTCGAGCGGACCCGCCCTTGCCGCTTTGCTGTCTATCGCGTTTATCGGTTTCTATCGTTACAGAAGGCACTGGAGAGCGGCAGTCGTAACGGTTGTGATAACATGCGCTCTGATCGAAATAGTCAGCAATCGGCATTTCTACGACGTCTTCGACCGCTTTACCCTCAACAGCCAAACGGCGTGGTATCGCAGTAAGCTGATCGACGTGGCGCTCTACGAAGGAGGAATGTCCGGTCACTGGATAACAGGGTACGGTTATAATACTGACCCCGGGTGGGGGGCCATAATTGACAGGCGCCCCTACACGGATATAGTAAACGAGTACTTGTTGATTTTGTGTCGCTACGGGCTGATTGGCCTGGTGCCTTTCTTTGCTGTGAATATAGCGGCTGTCAAGAAGCTCATTCACAGTTACAAAGTGAGCACCCATGACTCAGATAAGTGGCTGATTTGGTGTCTGGCGGCGGCATTGTTCGGGCTGGCAGGTGCTTTTATATCTGTTTCGCTGCATGGTCAGCCCACGACGATGTTCTACATGCTTCTTGGTTTTTGCGGTGCGATGCCGGCGATAGTGC
>JBBTCR010000271.1:0-3173 GCA_038043105.1 Bacteroidota bacterium | reverse complement strand
TTCCCCGCCCGGCTGACCGGCGCCAGCCCGACAATGTCGTTCTGGCGGGTCAGCCAGTCGGACGGGCCCGCCCCGACCGTCCGACGACAGTCGGGCGGGCGGGGACTCCCTTCAGGCGCACAACTGAGACTGGGTCTTGGCGGGCTACGTTCGCGATAACAGATGCTTGCCTCAACTTCACGCAGCGTCTCTCTCAATTCGCAAATCGATTTCCCTGCCCGCCTGGTCGTCCGACTCCGTCCGACCGGCCATGCCGTTCGGACGGGTCGTTTGAGCGGTCGGCGGTCAGAC
Source organism: Bacteroidota bacterium (assembly GCA_038043105.1). Taxonomy (GTDB): domain Bacteria; phylum Bacteroidota; class Ignavibacteria; order UBA10030; family UBA10030; genus VGWB01. The sequence goes on along the minus strand of JBBTCR010000271.1, from coordinate 2,882 downwards.
GGGCGCAATCCGAAATCCTTCATGCACCTGTAGCTCAATTGGATAGAGCATCAGACTTCGGATCTGAGGGTTCCGAGTTCGACTCTCGGCAGGTGCACGATCACCAAGAAGGGGTTCCCCGCCCGACCGTCCGACGACAGTCGGGCGGGCGGGGACTCCCTCCAGGTGCACAACGAAACCGTCCTCCTCCTCGTTTTCTATTCCCCCTTCGCAGTGAACTTCTCCACCTTGTTCTTCACAGGAGGGAGCGTCCTGAGATGCTTGTAGATCGCCGTGAGATCCTGATCGGTCATCCCGCTGAACATCACCCAGGGCATAAATGAATTGTGCAGCGAAGCTTCAGCCTCCAATGTTGCAGTATCGGCGGCCGCATAGTGTTTGAAGCGCTCGACGAAGTTGTCCAGGGTCCACGAACCGATGCCAGTATCCTCGTCTGGAGTGATATTGGCAGAGCGCACGATCCCTTCGGGGAATGGAAACTCCATACCACCTGCGAATTCCAAACCCTTGACCACTTCGCCCTTCACCTGCTGGCTGTGACAGTCGCTGCAGGCGGCCGCGTTCACCAAGTATTTCCCGTATTCATACAGGTTGGATGGATCCGGTGCCTGGACCGGACTGTGGCGAGTGGGAATTGTCCGGACAATGAAATTCACGGGAAAGTCGAGCTCTGTTTCTGGTATGGTACTCTCGACCGGCTTCAGTGTTCTGATATAGGCGATGATCGAATAAAGATCTTCGTCGGAAAGCTTGTTGAACGATGGATACGGCATGATCGGGAACATGGCCTGACCATTCTTGCGGACCCCGGAGGTGATGGCGCGAAAGAGCTCGCCATCCGTCATTGAGCCGATGCCCGAAGGTGTGATGTTCTTGGCGTAGATGCTGCCTGGGAAACCGAACTCTTTTCCAAATCGAAATCCTCCTTTCCCCTCAGTTCCAGGTATGATCGGCCCGGAATAGAGCGTCCAGTTTCGTTCCGAGTGGCAGTCAATGCACACAGTCACGTGGTTCGCTAGATATTTGCCCCGCGCAAGTCTCTCCGGCGATGCCTCAACCTTCATAACCGGCGGTCGATCCACGTCAGGATACTTCCAGAAGAAGTAGGCAACGAGGAGAATCAACACTCCGGCGACAACGCCCACAACCCAACCAATGAACTTTAGGCCTCTTCTCATTGGATCCTCCTTACGATATTGCAGATGATAATGTGTCGAGACGACACACCAACTCTTAGAAATGTTGCGTAAAAGCGCTCGCGATTTTTCCGCTCGCACGCTCAACCCGGAAGGACAACAACAGACCAACCCTGCGCGTGAAATGGCTCAGGCCAGATTCTTTGACAAAACGGAATCTACACCCGACCGGAGTCTCGCAGGACACCGGCTGAATCTCTGTCCGGGAAACAATCGTGGTTTTTCTCGATTGCCTGCACGTTCGTTGTCCCGCGCGATTGTGAAGCTGAACATTGCTTCAAGAAGCTTTTTTTGTCAAATTGCGGTACGATCTTGCAGCGCGTCTGGCTCGAGACCAGACATAGGTATCGTCCCCTCTTCACCAACCGAAATTCGTCTCATCGTATGAAGAAGCTGCTCTTGCTGTACAAACCCGTTAGAGACTTTTTTGTCAAGCATCCAGCAGTGCTCTCGGGATACATTATGTATGCGTACTTCTTCATCACGACGATGGATTTCTACCGCGATCTGAAGGAATCGCACTTCAAGAACTTCAATATCATCGAAAGGTTCGATGCCCTCATCTGGATGTGGCTTCTCGCGGTCGCACTGGTCAAGATCATCGAATATCGCTCGCGTATCAACGAGCAACAGCGAATTCATCTCGAGCATCAGAAAGAGCTCGAGGTCAAAAAAGCACAGCTCTCCACGGCGCACGAGATGATTCGGGCGCTGCAGCATCAAATCAACAACCCTCTCACGATTATCCTCCTCTACATCCAGCGAGCAGTGCGACAAGCAGAGGCGTTTCCTGAGCTCCAGGAGAGTCTGACGAGAGTGAAAGAAGGCGCCGAGCGGATCGCGACAACACTTCGTGAGTATTCCACCGCCCAAGGAATTGAATCCGTTGAATCGCCCGTTGGCCGAATAGCGAAACCGCTGCACAACGATGACCAGTCACGAACAGTGGATGAAACAGGCGCTTCGTGAAGCGCAGAAGGCCCTCGAGCAGAATGAGGTCCCCGTGGGCGCCGTTGTTGTCCACAAGGGAACAATCATCGGCCGGGGGTACAATCAGATTGAGCGTTTGCAGGATCCTACAGCGCACGCGGAGATGATTGCGCTGACAGCCGCCGCGAACCACCTGCATTCACGGAGATTAGAGGGATGCGTGTTGTATGTCACTCTCGAGCCGTGTCCAATGTGCGCAGGAGCGATCGTTCTCTCCAGGATTCCAACTCTTGTGTTTGCAGCGTTTGATCCGAAGGCTGGCGCATGCGGGACGCTCTACAACATCGTCAATGACAAACGCCTGAATCATACTCTGCATGTCATTTCCGGTGTGTGCGATCGCGAGAGTGAGGAGCTCTTGAAGGGCTTTTTTGGTAAAGCAAGAATGCTCCCCCCGAGGGATCGAGGTCGGTGAATTAGGCCTCGGCTTGAAGTTTCTCGGCTTTGTCCGCCACCCGCAGCTTTTCGATCAGCGGATCAAGCTCGCCGTCAATAATTACGGAAAGGTTGTACAGCGTCAAGCCGATGCGATGGTCCGTGACGCGGTTTTGAGGGAAGTTGTAGGTCCGAATCTTGTCGCTCCGATCTCCACTTTTGATCATTGATTTTCGTTGAGCGGCGACCGATGCGTTCTGCTCGATCATCTTGATCTCGTACAGCTTCGCACGCAACATTTTCATTGCTCGTTCGCGGTTC
>JBBTCR010000270.1:0-3421 GCA_038043105.1 Bacteroidota bacterium | reverse complement strand
CACGTCTCACTTCATACTTCTTACTTCCTACTTTTTACTTTTGACCTTTCACTTCTCACGTCTTTCTTCTCTTTCCGACTGTCCGAAGGACCCCTTTCCAAAGGAACCCTTCGGGTCGGAGAAGTCCGAGGCTTAATCTCTTGTCTGCCGTCTGCATTCTGCCCTCTCCCCACGTCTCACTTCTTACTTCGTCCTTCACCCTTCTCATACATCACCCTCCCACCAACAATCGTATACAGAACCTCTGTCGTGAGGATCTCATCTTCGGGAATGGTCATGATGTTCTTCGAGAGTACGGTAACATCTGCCAGCTTCCCGGGCACGAGCGAGCCTTTGATGTTCTCGGCAAACGCGGCATATGCAGCGTTGAGCGTGTACGACTTCAACGCTTCTTGCCGGCTCATCCGCTGGTCAGGATAGAAGACCGAACCATCCTTCAGCTTTCTCGACACGCTCGCATAGAAACATGCAATCGGGTTGACGTCTTCAACCGGCGCATCGGTTCCGTTTGCGATAACGGCACCAGACTTCATCAATTTTTGCCAGACATAGGCTCCTTCCTCAGCCCGTTTTGCTCCAAGACGAGCGATAACATATGGCCCGTCTGAGGTGCAGTGAATCCCTTGCATAGCCGCAATCACGCTGAGCTTCCCGAATCGCGGAATATCACTCGGATGAAGATGCTGTGCATGCTCAATGCGCCAACGGAGATCCCGCTTCTCCGGATTTGCCCTAAAAATCGACTCATAAATGTCTAGAGTCTCGCGGTTCGCCCGATCGCCAATAGCGTGGACGCAGAGTTGGAATCCATGCTCCATTGCCATCTTCGCCGTCTCGGTGATATCCTGCACGGACGTTGTATTCAATCCGATACCGCTCGGCGAGTCGCTGTACGGCTCCAGCAGCCACGCTCCACGCGAACCAAGGGCACCGTCGATCGCCCGCTTGATGGCTCGTACCGTCAGGTGCTTGTTACCGAAGTCGATGATTCTGTAACTTGGAAGTTTCTCGCGCAGCTGGTCGTTTCCTTCCCTCACCATCACCCACAGCCGAATTCTCAATTTTCCTTCCTCGATCATTTTCTTGTACAGATCAATTGTCGAGAACGAGGTACCTGCGTCTTGGAAGCTTGTGACCCCTTTCTTGAGGCACTCTTCCGCCGCAAGCTCCGCTTGTTTGCGCGCATCTGCTTCGAGTTGCTCTTGTGTCATCTTTGCGCGCGCTCGACTTAGTGCTCTGCCCACCAACCCTTGTGCTGTTTCTCGAAGAAGACCGGTCGGATTACCCCGCGCATCCTTCAGGATTTCACCTCCGGGTGGATTTGGTGTTGAACCGGTAATGCCGCTCAACTCCATCGCTTTTGCGTTGACAAAACCCGCGTGGCCGCTCGCGTGTGTCAACATCACCGGGTTATCGGGCGATATTTCGCTCAACGATTCATGTGTCGGGAAGCCCTCCACGCTTGGCACCGGTTTCTTCTCCCACTTGTCCTGATGCCAGCCTCGACCGAAAATCCACTCTCCGGGCTTCGCTTTCTTCACAGCCGCGCTCACCATCGCGACGATGTCATCCCAGTTCTTCACTTTCATCAAGTCAAGGCTCATCTTCGCCTGACCGATCCCCATAAAATGTCCGTGCCCCTCGATGAATCCGGGGATCGCAAGCTTTCCATTTAGATTGATAACCTTCGTTGTTGCACCAACGTACGGCTGAATTTCTTTGTCCGTACCGACAGCCACAATCACATCGCCTCGCACAGCTAAGGCCAGTGCCAAAGGTTTGTTTGCATCCATCGTGACGATTTTGCCGTTCCGGATCACGAGATCGGCCGGCCGTTCTTGAGCTGCGCTCAATATCAGCGACAGTGCAACTACACAGAATGACACAGCTAAGAAGCGGATCAAGTTACTAAGCATGGTGAGTTACCTCCGAATGGTCGAGACAAGAGCGGAGCAAGCTGGGGTACTCGTACGGTCGCAAAAAAGATTGACAATTTCCCACCGAATGTCAAGCATCGTTCCTGTCGCTTCTCAGTTTTGAAACAATCGTGTTACGGACATCTTGCTTCTCACAGTCAAGAAACTGTACATTCGTGTCACCTGATTCTGCTCTCTCAACAAGCCGCAGACAAGTGAGCACCAACGGACCAACGACGTGCGCATTCCAGGTCAATCTCCGGTGGTGCTGGATGGCGATTGTCGCTGCCAGCATGTTCACGAACGATCTCGCGGCTCAAGTCAAAACAACAGCGTTCCACGTTTCACCGAACGGAAATGATCACTGGATGGGAACACTGGATATTGACCAAAAAGATGGGTATGTACTCTACAAAATGGGCGACCCAGAGATTACGGAGGAGTTCAAGCACAACACATTCCTCCGAACCGATCCAGATTTGTGAATCTTGAGAAGCACAACTTCCAGCTCAAGGATGATCGCCCCACACACAGGCTGGGTTTCAAACCTATACCCATCGAGAAGATCGGCTTGTTCACGGACGAATATCGCCGCACGCTGCCACGACGGACCGAATAAGAGTTTGTACAACAACGATCACCAACGCCAACTTTGTTATGAGGAAAGGTACACAGTATGAGCCAACAACAGACTGACGAACTCCTGACTACGGCACGTTCAATCGTCAAGGAGGCAGACTACTGTTTCTACATGAGTCATGGCGAGTCGGGTGAAATCAATGCTCGTCTCATGCACCCGTTTGAGCCGGATGGTGAGTTCAACATATGGCTAGGGGCGAGTCCAAATTCACGAAAGGTCCGCGAGATAGTGAAGCAGAACAACGCCACGCTCGCCTTCCTGAATCCTCGCAGCACAGCCTATGTGACGATCATTGGAAGAGCTGCATTAGACAGCAACATTGAGTTGAAACGAAAATACTGGAGAGCATATTGGACCGATACGTATCCCGGCGGCCCCGAGACCAATGAGTACATTTTGATTAAAGTTATTGCTTATCGGATTGAGATGATGAATTTTGCCAATAACGCTCTCCCGCAGCCTTACGAGCTGAAACCGATGGGGCTCGAGCGAAAGAATGGAGCTTGGACCGTCGTAGAGTCAAGAGACGAACTCTGATTTCTGTAATAACACAGTGAGAATTCAACCATGGTCCGAACCATATTGCTAGCGCTTTGCATCATTGTGTGCGGCAGCATGTTTGGCTGCAAATCAAAGCAGGAAGAACAGCAGAAGAAACGCATTGCGGGCATTGTGTTTCAAGAAGATCAGTTCTTTCGGCTTGTTCTTTTCGGCATGCGCGACGCTGCAAAGAAGCACGGCGTTGAGCTGCTGGAGGCGAACAGCGCCAACAAGCCGGACAAGGAGGTCCAGCTGATTAATACGTACATCGCCAACAATGTTGACGCGATCGTGATCTCACCACTGAGTGCGAAAGCATCCATCA
>JBBTCR010000269.1:0-6497 GCA_038043105.1 Bacteroidota bacterium | reverse complement strand
AAGCTTATCGTTGGCCTGATCTCGGGTACCTCAGCCGACGGCATTGACGCGGCGCTTGTGCGCGTGACCGGCAACGGTACCGCAACCCGCGTGAAACTGCTGGCCTTTGAGACCATTGCCTATCCAGCAGGGTTGCGGGAGCGTATCTTGAGCAATTCGCTCCCCGGCACCGGCAGCGTTGACCTTCTCTGCGAGCTGAACATCCTTGTTGCCCATTTCTTTGCCGATGCTGTGAAAAAGGTTGCACGGAAAGGCCGCGTGAAGCTATCCAACATCGACCTCATCGGCTCGCACGGACAGACCGTCCACCACCTCCCTCAGCAAAAGCGAGCGTTTGGCAAAACGGTCCGTTCAACGCTGCAGATTGGCGATCCGTCGACCATTGCAAAGCTCACGGGTATTCCTACCGTCGGGGATTTCCGGACAGCAGACATGGCCGTCGGAGGAGAAGGGGCACCCCTTGTTCCGTACTTTGATTATCTAATGTTCCGATCAAAAACCAAAAACCGGATATTGCTTAATCTCGGCGGAATCGCGAATTTCACTGCTCTCCCCAAGAACTGCTCGGTCAGCCAGGTCATCGCATTTGACACGGGTCCGGCCAATATGATCATTGATGCATTAATGATGAAGTTTTACAGGAAACCGTACGATGCGGGTGGCCGCGTCGCACTGCGAGGGGAGATCCTGTCAGAATTCCTGTTGGATCTCATGTCCCACCCCTACTTCAAGCAACAACCTCCCAAGTCGACCGGAAGGGAAATGTTTGGAGCAATGTTTTTGCCGCAAATCCTGAAATTCGCGAAGAAGATCAAGCGGAAAGATCTCATCGCAACAGCCACAGAGTTGACTCCATTTTCTATCTTCGATCAGTACAACCGCTTCCTCGCGGAGACCATGAGGGTTGACGAAGTGCTTGTGAGCGGCGGCGGGGCACACAATCGTGCGATGATGGAGGCGCTGCAGGACTATTTTCGGCCAGCTCGTGTAAAACCGATTGAATCGATTGGCTTTTCCTCCGACGCGAAAGAAGCGATGTGTTTCGCTGTGTTGGCAAATGAAACCATTGCGGAACATCCTTCAAACGTTCCGAGCGTGACCGGAGCTGAACGGCCCGTAATTCTTGGCAAGATTTGTTTGTAATCGGGGGATTCCTACACGCATGCAACGACAAAAAGTTGTTGTCATCTTAACGGTGCTTGTCGACGTTATCGGCGTCGGCATCGTCATCCCGATCTTGCCATTCTACGTTGGCTCGTTTGGAGCTTCGCCATTTGTCATTACGTTGCTCTTTGCATCGTTCGCATTCTTTGCATTTCTCAGCGCTCCCCTCCTTGGCGCGCTATCCGATAAAATAGGCCGTCGGCCTGTGTTGATAGCAAGCATTGCGAGCACGGCTCTTGGCTGGTTTGTGTTTGCGGGCGCACGAAGTATTCCGTTGCTGTTCCTTGGTCGAATCATCGACGGTGCTGCCGCAGGCAACTTCACGGTTGCCCAGAGCTGCTTAGTCGATCTTGCACGAGACGAGAAGGAGCGATCATCAAACATCGGACTCATTGGCGCAACGTTCGGCATTGGGTTGATGGTCGGACCGTTTCTCGGAGCCATCCTGAGTACCGTATCGCACTCGTTTCCGTTTTGGTGCGCTGGCATCCTTGCAGCCATCAACACCATCCTGACGTACTTCTTTCTGCCGGAGACGCACCAGCGGCGTAGCCCAAATACGACTTTCTCCTTTAACCCGCTGACTCCGTTGGCGCGCGCAGCCTTAAACATCAAACTCCGTGGTCTGTTCACAAGCTGGATCCTCTTTGCTATCGCCATTGCGTCAGCGCATACGGTCTTCGCGTTGTATGGTCAGCACGCCTTCGCATTCGACTCGTTCACAACCGGTCTCGGCTTTGCTCTCACCGGTATCTTTGCAGCCCTGAATCAGGCCGTACTCCTGAAGCGCATCTGGCTTCGCTATTTCACCGAAGAGCGCCTTGAGATCATGATGATCGCCATGCTCGGGGCGAGCCTTCTCCTCATGGCATCGCGGATCGTCTTGCTCTTCGCACTCGCTCTGCCGTTCTTTGCAACCAGTCAGGCTGTTCTGCGTGTCGTCATTACAAGCAACGTTGCGGGCAAAGCCGACCCGCTCATGAAAGGGGAGGCTCTGGGCATCCTCACGTCCCTTATGGCTGCTTCGATGATTGTTGGGCCAGTCGTTTCCGGAGCATTGTTCGAGATCTACGATAGCATTCCTTACTACCTTGCTGCAGCCTTGATGGCAATCTCGCTGACGATCGCTCTTTCATATCAACGACATTCACCACCAGCACATCCAGAACTGGCTGACCCCAATGATCGCTGACGCCAAGCACCCACCCGGGGCTGTGTCTGAAGTTCTCTGATCGCGCTCGAAAAAAACAAAGGCCCAGTCCGTTCACAACAGACTGGGCTTTTCCTGCTTCGCAACCTTTTTATTTGTCTTTGATGGTCTCCAAGAGTTCTTTTGCTTCATTCCGGAACTGGCCATCATCCTCATCCAGCGTAGGCAGAGTCGCTATCGCTGTAAGATGTGCTCGCGCTTTGTCATATTCATCGAGCTCAATATGTGCGCGGGCACAGTCCAACCGATACATAATGAAATCTGGCTTGATCGAGATCGCCTTCTCGTAGTTCTTGACGGCATCCTCTAAGTTTGCCCAACTTAGCCCGAGCGGCCATCGGATAATCCTGGGCTTTTCGCTCACTTTCATATGTGTACGTCCAAACACATAGTACGCGCTGTTGTTGTTGGGATCGAGTGCAATTGCCTTCTCGCAATCCACTTTCGTCTGTTTCACCAAGTCAAGCGATTCCCATACACCTTTGAAAAGCGCAATGCGCCCATTAGCGATTGCGCGACGGGCATATCCCATCGATCCGGTGCCATTTGCCGCAATGGCTCTGTTGGCGAATTCGAGTGATTTCTGGTACGTCTCCAGCTGCTTGCTCTTTTCCTCATCCGTGGTTGCCGGCATATGCTCGCCAATATCCACATACGCTCGACTGATCCTCCACAGGATATCGTAGTTATTGGGCTCTAGTGCGAGCGCATCCTGATAGTTCTGAAGTGCTTTCTGGTTATCGAAGGTCTTTTCGGCGTACTCGTTACCTTGTTCCAGCAGCTGCTGGGCCCGCGACGAATCTGGGTGCGCCGCAAGAGCACTGACGGTGGTGAAGACCGTACACAGCAGCGAACACGTGAAGACAAGTCGTCGTGATCGAACACGAGCTTTCACTGTAGTCGTCCTCCCTTGAAGGTGGAACTTGGTGAGTTCTGGGGTCGGGCTGAGTTGGTGTTGAGTACGCGCTTGGTGTGCAGGGAGCAGGCTAGGAATTTCGCGCCTGAAGCTTCTGGATCTCATCTCGAATCTTTGCCGCTTTTTCGTACTCTTCCTTTGCGATAGCCTCAAGGAGTTGTTGTTGAAGCTGCTCGAGTTTTGAATGCTTCGGTTTTGGCTGTTCTTGGTCCGGCTCCGGCGGAGCAGCCGTCGGCTGCTTCTCAGCTTCTTCGTTCTCGGGAACGAAGGCTGCCTCCTCCATCACCTTCTCCGAGACGTAGATTGGCACACCGTACCGAACAGCCAAGGCAATCGCATCGCTCGGTCGGGAATCGATCTCTTGAGAATCGAGGCTGAGCTTGGCGTAGAACGTTCCGTCACGAAGCTCATTGATGAAGACATCATTTAAGCTCACACCAAGGGTATCCATAACGTTCTTCAACAGATCGTGCGTCAGCGGGCGTGGGGGCTTGATCCCTTCCATCTCGAGTGCGATAGACTGTGCTTCAAACGCTCCGATAATGATTGGCAACCGGCGAGGTCCGCTGACCTCCTTCAGAATCAGCGCATAGGCACCGCCGCTGGATGGACTCGTTGAGAGTCCGAGAATATCAACTTGCACCCTCTCCACAGACTCTTCTCCTTACGTCGAACGCATCATTAGTTTTTACCGAGCAGTTTCTTAACCTCCGCCGTCAGTGCCGGAACAATTTCCAACGCGTCTCCAACAATGCCGTAGGTCGCCACTTGAAAGATCGGCGCGTCCTTGTCTTTGTTGATCGCTACAATATACTTCGAAGAAGACATTCCCGCAAGGTGCTGAATTGCACCCGACACTCCAACCGCAACGTAGAGCGATGGTGAGACCGTCTTCCCTGTTTGACCGACTTGCTCCTCGTGAGGACGCCACCCAGCATCAACAACCGCCCGCGAGGCTCCAATGGCGCCACCAAGAGCCTCTGCGAGTTGTTCTATCATCTGGAAGTTTTCAGAACTTTTCAAGCCTCTGCCACCCGTAACGATAATGTCTGCCTCAGCAACATCAATTTTGCCGGAGGATTGCTTGATTTCCTTTACCATCGTTGCGAAATCGTGTTCGGCGAATTGGAAAGTAACTCGTTCGACCGGCGCTGCCTGCGCATCATCGGCTCCGGCTGTGAAGACGTTCGGACGGAGGGCAAAGACCTTCACCTCGGAGCTCACACGGACATCGGTCAACGCTTTCCCCGCATAGACAGGACGCGTTGCAACGATCTCGCCGTTTTCCAGCCTCAACGCCGTGCAATCAACCGCCAGTCCAGCGTCGAGCTTCACCGCGACTCGAGGAGCAAGATCCCTACCCATAGCGGTAGCAGGAATCATCACCACGTTCACCTGCTGGGCTCGTGCCACCTCGGCGACAATCCGTGCATAAGCTGTGGAGGAGTACAACCCGAGCCGCTGATCTTCCACCGCAAGCACCTTTTGGGCACCGTATCCACCTAGCATGCTGGCAACGGATTGAATGCCCGAACCGACCGCCAACGCAATGACTTCTCCTCCGGTCTGATCAGCTATCGTGCGGGCAGTTCTAACCACCTCAAACGCAGGCTTTTTAAACTTGTTGTCACGCTGTTCTGCAAAGGCAAGGATCTTCATAATTGATGAAAAAGGAAAAATTCAAGATGAAAAAAGAAAATCAGCTCTCAGCGGTCAGCTCGTAGCAGGCCTTGATCCATGGTGGTCAATCAAGAATTGGAAATTGACAATCGGCAATTGGCAATTGGCAATTCTCAAATCACCTTCGCTTCTTCGTGGAGCAGGCGAACGAGCTCCGGTACCGCACTGACATCGGTGCCGACAATTCTTCCCACGGGTCTGGCAGGCGGTTTTTGCATCCCGAGCACCTCAACTTTTATCTGCGCCGGCGATGCGGCCCGTTCCTCAATCGGTTTGCTCTTGGCACCCATGATGCCTTTGAGCGATGGGTATCGGGGCTCGTTCAATCCTTTTTGGGCCGTGAACACTGCGGGGAGCCGCGTTTCCACAACTTCCTGCCCTCCTTCAATCTCCCGCTCCGCGATCGCTTTGCCATCGGTGACTTCGAGCTTCACCACAACGGCAACTGAAGGGAGCCCAAGCATCTCGGCAACCATCAGCCCGACGGCGGAATCATCGTAGTCGACCGACTGTTTGCCGAAAAAGATGACGTCGGGCGAGAGCTCTTTTAGATAGTCAGCCAGTGCCCTAGCGACAGCAAATGAATCACGGATGGAGTCGTCCTTCAGCAGCACTGCTTTGTCGACCCCCATAGCGAGCGCTTTGCGCAGGGTTTCTTTATGAGTGTCACCGCCGAGGGAGATCACTATGACATCCCCTCCATTTTTCTCTTTCAGCTTCAGGCATTCCTCGATTGCGAATTCGTCATACGGATTGATGATGTAGGTTACCCCCGACTTATCGATGCTTTTTCCATCAGAACCCACATTGATTTTCGCCGCGGTATCGGGGACGTGATTAATGCAAACGGCAAGCTTCATAGAAATTCCGGAACGTGGATTGGGGATTGATTTCTATATTTATTGACGTGAATAGTATGAAAGAATTCATTGAGCGGCAAGTTGAAACTGCCTATTGAGGGTTTGCAGCGTCGTTCGGCGCTTCGCGCTTTAAAGCCATGTCTTCAGGAGCGCGAGATCAACATTGCCGCCGCTGATGATGGAGCATATTTTCTTTCCCGAAAGGCGCAACACGTTGTGGAAGACCGCCGCCGGCGCTACTGCCCCCGTCGGTTCGGCAACAATTTTCATCCGCTCCAAGAAAAATCTCATCATCTCAATCACCTGCTCATCGGTCACTGTGATGACGTCATCCACGCACTTCAGGATGATCTCAAAGTTCCGCTTTCCGACTGCTTGTGTTCGCATCCCGTCGGCGATGGTCTTTGGCGGACTGATGCGCACGATTTCTTTCTTCCGGAAGGACTGATAGCAGTCGTTCGCGGCTTCTGTCTCGACACCGATAACTTTGATGCCAGGGAACAGGTGCTTCGCTGCAACGGCACTGCCGGCAATCAATCCGCCGCCGCCGACTGGAACGAAGAGGTAGTCGAGTTCCTGCACCTCCTTCGCGATCTCAATCATCGCGGTCCCCTGTCCCGCAATGATTTTGTCATCGTCGAACGGCGGTACTGGCACGTAGTTATGT
>JBBTCR010000268.1:0-15992 GCA_038043105.1 Bacteroidota bacterium | reverse complement strand
ATGTTGAATGTAGCCGGCAAGAGGAAATCGGACCTCGTCCTCTTCGGGGAATATACAAATCTCCACCACCGCACGTGGTCGAACGACACGAAGGAATATGTGGCTGATCCAATCCCCGGTTCTTTCACAGATACGATTGCAGCATACGCGAAGAAGTTCAGAATGAATATTGCCATCCCGATGTTCGGAACGCACAAGAATGAGCTCTCGAGCTGCGTCGTCGTTCTGAATCGGAAAGGAAGGATCGTCGGTTGCTATCAGAAAGCGCATCCGACGGTTCCCGAACAAGCCCTGGGAATCAAAGCGGGAAATGACTTGCCGGTCATCAAGCTCGACTGCTGCAGGGTGGGGATCATGACCTGCATGGATATTGAGTATCCCGAAGTGGCCCAGATCCTCATGCTGCGGGGCGCCGAGATACTGTTGTTCCCTCATGTTCAAGGAGGGTGGGGGGAGGTCGATTGGGAAATTCGTTACCGCGCACGCGCAATTGATACGGGCCTGCCAATCCTCTCAGCCTGTTATGGCTACACCGAAGGGGAATGGATGCCCGGGAAGATGATCGGCCGCAGCAGCATGATTGGTAGAGATGGTCTCGTCCTTGCTGATTTCGGCCGGGGCATCGGAGCCTTGACGTATGACATCGATTTAGAGGAGAAGCGCGTCACCCAGTTCTATTTCAATGAGAAGCACGACCGCACCCTCGCGGTGATTGCCTCCCGAAGACCGGAGATGTACAGTGAGCTTGTCAGTATGAAGACCAAGCAACGAGCGCTTCGCGCAATCAAAGGAAAGAAGAAGTAACAACTGCCCTCCTGCGAAAAATCTCCATGAGCATTCCAGACCCTCCCTCGAGACACAAATCCAGCGCAGAACCCCAGCCGCATACTCCCTCCACAGGCGAGATGAAAGCTGTTGTGCAATTTTTTCGGGATATCTCGCCATTTCGTTTCGACGTTCGGCAATCGGTGCCCGAGGCGCCGGAAGAGATCCATCGCAGCATGCAGGACGCTGTGTGGGAGGGGGCTCTTGCCGGAATCATGGCGTCATTCATCGGGGGAGTCATTCTCGCGGGTTTCGCGCTCTCGCTTGGTGCGAACGAAGTACTGGTAGGCCTGGTCGCGGCAATTCAAGCAGGTGCAAACACGCTGCAGATGCGTGCCTTTCGGTCGCTCGAGCGGCACGGCAATCGCAAGGCAATGGCCGTCAAGTTCGCCACGGCCTCGCGCCTCATGTGGGTAGTGATTTGTGCGGTCACGTTCACCAGCGTTGAGCCATTTGTTTCCTATCGGATTTGGATCTTCTTGGGCCTGTTCACAATTTCCGCAGGTCTTGGCATTTTCAGCTATGTGCCATGGACTTTCTGGCTGGTTGATCTCGTTCCCGAGCGCGTACGGGGGCGTTTCTTCGCTCAGCGCAACCTAGCAGCAGGGGCTGTTGGAGTCGTGCTCGGTGTGGGGGCGGGCGCATTCATTGACTATTGGAACGAAGCTGCGTTGGGCCCCGCTCCGTATGCCTTTGTCGTGCTCGTCGCATTCGGTTTGGTGTTTGGCCTGTGGGCAGTGTCGATTCAGAACAGAATGTATGACCCACCGTACCCGAGGCCCGAATCGCAGCTGACATTCTGGGAATCACTCAAAGGGCCGTTCAGCGATCCGGCGTTTCGGCGTGTGTTCTCTTTCAGAGTGTTCTATGACCTCTCGCTGGGGATGGTGGGAACATTCTACAGCGTCTACATGCTCACGCAGGTGCATCTGAGCTTTACGTTTGTTTCCGCGATGGTCATGCTGACCACGCTGACGAATCTTCTTTCGCTAAAATTCTGGGGAAGGATGGTGGATCGATTTGGCAATAAGCCAATCCTCTACATTTGCCTCTCCGGTAAATTGATCTTTGCCCTCTTGTGGGTGTTCACCACGCCAACAACATTCCTGCTGTATGTGCTTATTCATCTCTTCGGGCTGTTCGACGCAGGCAACAGCGTGGCTATACTTACTTTGGTATACAAAATTGCTCCTGCGGAGCGTCGGGCAAACTATATTACTGTTGATGGGACAATGGTCGGCATTGCTGCGACAGTAGCGCCACTGGTAGGTGGGGGGCTGGCGGTGTTCTTCTCAGGCTGGTCTGTGACTCTGGGGCCTCTGCAGTGGCAGCACTTTCATTTCCTCTTCCTTGCATCCGTCGTTATGAGAGTGGTGACGTTCGTGTTTCTCAGGAAGGTTCAGGAGCCGGAGGCGGTGCCGGTTACGGAGGTTGTCAGCGTTCTTCGTCCGATTCGCAGTGTCGATGTGTATGAGGGATTTGAAGTGGCGTTCAATGTGATGGTCGCTCCTGCCCGGTATGTCCTGGAAAAGATCGTCCCTATCTCAAAGTCACGACGAAGGGGGAAAAGGCAGCGGCGCTCAGACTAGTGCCGATCCAACCCGCCAGAACGCGGAGCGGGCTGGCAAAATGATTGAACAAAGGAGTTACGATTCTGCTTGTTGGATCGAGCACTGTGCCCCTTTGTTGTATAAACAATTAATTGGAGGGGCACTAGGTGGGAATGTGGCAATCGTATCAGGAGTGTTGGCTGTCAGGGAGGGCGTTTAGAGTGAATTGAAGTTGTTCAAAACAGCTTGATCAGGCACAACGTGCTATACGTTGAAACGGACGAACATCACATCCCCGTCTTCGATAAGGTAATCTCTCCCCTGAACGTGAAGCAGTCCGTGCTCCTTCAACGCGGTTTCAGATCCCATACGGTCAAGATCTGAAAACTTCATGATCTCTGCTCGGATAAAGCCTTTTTCAAAATCACTGTGGATAAATCCTGCTGCTTCGATAGCCGTTGCACCTTTGTGCACGGTCCACGCGTGAAGCTCCTTGGGATTTACAGTGAAGAATGTGATGAGATGAAGCATGTCGTAGCCTTCCCGTATCACCTGGTTCAAGCCTGATTCCCCTAACCCCAGATCCTGCAGAAAGGCCGCCCGTTCCGCTTCCGGAAGCTCGGCGATCTCAGCTTCAACCTCGGCGCTGATGACCACAACTTTTGCTACTTCTTTTGAAGCAATGTCGCGCACCTGCTTGATGTAATCAGTCTCAGTAGATAGATGTTTCTCATGGGCATTGCAGACGTACATGACGGGTTTGTCCGTTAGCAAGTGTAAGCCGCGAAACCACACTCGCTCCTCATCTATGTGAATAGTGAGGTAACGTGCGAGGCGACCGCTGAGCAAGTGATCGCGAATCCGGATATAGAAGTTCACCTCCTCATTTGCTTTCTTGTCACCTGACTTTGCTCGCTTCTCGGCTTCACTGTGTTTTCGTTCAACTGTTTCAACGTCTTTCAAGATGAGTTCTGCCTCAACCACCTCAACATCTCTTTTTGGGTTTACGGTACCGTCGATGTGCACGATGTTGGGATCATCGAAACAACGCACGATGTGGGCAATGGCATCGACATTACGAATGCTGGCAAGAAATTGGTTACCCAGGCCTTCCCCCTTGCTAGCTCCTCGCACGAGACCGGCAATGTCGAGAAATTCAAGGGTAGTCGGGACGGTCCTTGCAGGCTTGAAGATCTCTGCAAGGCGAGCGAGTCGCCGATCAGGTATGGGGACAACGCCGACGTTTGGATTGATTGTAGAAAACGGGTAGTTGGCGACCTCGGCTCGCGCTGCTGTAAGGGCATTGAATAAAGTGGACTTCCCGACATTTGGCAGGCCAACGATGCCACAGGTGAATCCCATAAAGCTGCTGCCCTCCTTTTGCAGCAAATATACAAAAGCTTTCCCTCACTCCAACGCATGGAACATATCCTTCCACCACACCATTAAAAAACATTAAGATTCAAATAGTTCTTGCATATTTATCCAGGAAACCGTATACTTATTCAGTCTCAAGAATAAGAAAACAGGAGCTATGCCGGATAAAATCAAAATATCAATTGCTGGAGCTTCTGGTTATTCAGGCGTCGAGTTGCTGAGAATATTGACTCGACATAGGTATGCAACGATAGAGAAAGTATTTGCCAACACATCGACCGGCAAGCGGGTTGCCGAACTCTCTCCGTGGTTTGCGAAACGCGTCGACTTGGTCTATGAGCAGTATTCGGCTGACGCTGCATGCTCGAGCGATGTTGTCTTCATCGCTCTTCCGTCGGGCGAAGCGATGAACCTTGTGCCAGAGCTCCTCGGGCGAGGGAAAAGGGTGATCGATCTCGGTGGAGATTTCAGGCTGAAGGATGTATCACTGTACGAAAAGTTCTACAAACACGAGCATACAGCGAAGAACGCACTCCCCCAAGCGGTGTTCGGTCTTCCAGAGTGGAATCGGCAGCAAATCAAGTCCGCAACCCTCGTTGCAAATCCCGGCTGCTATCCAACGAGCGCTATCATTCCACTTGCTCCTGTCCTGAAAGAGGGGTTGATCGAAAAGAGCGGAATCACTATCAGTTCGCTCTCGGGCGTCTCGGGCGCGGGAAGAAGCGCCAGCGCCGACCTCTCGTTTGCTGAAGTCAATGAATCTGTGAAGGCGTACAAGGTGGGCGTCCATCAACATACACCTGAAATCAGGACGGTGCTCGAGGACATTACGGGGGATCGAGTCACTCTCACGTTTGTGCCGCATCTTCTTCCTATCACACGGGGGATCTACACAAGCATCTACGCGCCACTTGCAAAGAGCGTCACGCAAGAAGATGTTCTCTCGGCCTTTCAAAAATACTATGCGGGTGAAGCGTTTGTCCGCTACTCGGAGAATGCTATACCGGAAATCAAGAACGTGAACTACACGAACTACGTTGACATTGGATTTCGGCTCTATCCTGAAAACAACCAGCTCATTCTCCTGTCAGCAATCGATAACTTGATTAAGGGCGCAGCGGGCCAAGCTGTTCAGAATATGAACCTGATGTTTGGCCTCGATGAAACGGAGGGACTCTTGTAATGACAACCATTCGCGTGGATGAGTGTCAAGGAGGCATAACGGCGCCGCAAGGCTTTGTGGCGGCGGGAATGTACTGTGGGATTCGGAAGGTGAAGAAAGATCTTGCCCTGATCGTCTCTCAAGTCCCGGCTACCGTCGCGGGTGTGTTTACGATCAACAGGACGCAAGCGGCACCGATCCTTGTTGATAAAGCTCAATTGAAGCGCTCTTCCCTATGCTCCGCAATTGTTGTGAACAGCGGAAATGCGAATGCGTGTACAGGTGAGCGAGGGCTCAACGATGCGTGGGGGATCGTGAAGGCTACTGCTGCTGCCCTCAACGTCCCGGAGGCACAGGTGATGGTCTCATCGACGGGCGTGATTGGGCAATATTTGCCGATGGAGAAGATCCTCCCCGCGGTGCCGGAGTTAGCCGGGAAGCTGAGTCACTCTGGCAGCAGCGATGCGGCTGAATCAATCATGACCACCGATACGTACCCGAAGGAAGCGGCGGTGAAATTCACACTTGGTGATGCTGTCGTGACGATCGGTGGCGTGGCGAAAGGCTCTGGAATGATTGCGCCCAATATGGCGACAATGCTTGCTTTTATTACCTCAGATGTTGTCATTTCGCAGCCACTGTTGGCGAAAGCGCTGAAGGCTGCAACGGACAAGTCGTTTAACCGCATAACGGTTGATGGGGATATGAGCACAAATGATCAGGTGCTGGTCTTGGCAAATGGGCTAGCCAAGAATGCTTCCTTGACCGAGAACTCGGAAGAATTCCAGTTGTTTTCTGCCGCTCTGGAATATGTTCTGATCAAGTTGGCGAAGATGATCGCGCGGGATGGGGAAGGAGCGACCAAGTTGATCGAGATTATCGTAAAAGGAGCTCGGACGGAGGAGGAGGCAGCTCAGGCAGCGCAAGCTGTTGCAAACTCGAACCTTGTCAAAACGGCTCTCCACGGTGCCGACGCAAACTGGGGGCGCATCCTCGCTGCTGTCGGATACTCTGGCATCGACTTCAATCCAGACAATGTCGAGATCTCGTTCAATGACCTCCCGATCCTGAAGAGGAATTATGAGATCGTGCTTGACGAGGAGAAGGCGAAGCAGGCGCTTCTCAAAGAAAACATCATTGTCACGATTGATCTCAACCAAGGAAATCAGTTTGCACGCTTTTGGACGTGCGATCTCACAAAGGAATATATTCACATCAATGCGAGCTATCGGTCATGATTGATTCCGCGACGAAAGAAGAAGTCCTGATTGAAGCGCTCCCCTACATTCAGACGTATGAAGGGAAGACGTTCGTCATCAAGTACGGCGGGGCCGTGATGACGGACGAGCGCCTGAAGCAAACCTTTGCCAAAGACGTGACGATCCTGCGCAAGATCGGCATCAATATCATCATCGTGCATGGAGGAGGGAAGGAAATCACCGATACGGCAAGTGCGCTCGGGATCGAGACGAAGTTCGTCGATGGGCAGCGCTACACGGACGAAAAGATGATTGAAGTCGTATTGATGGTGCTTGCAGGAGTGATCAATAAGGAGATCGTTAACCTGATCAACACCAATGGAGGGAATGCGGTTGGTCTCTGCGGAGTAGATAACCTGCTGCTCAAAGCTCGCAAGCTCTCGAACAATGGGACAGATCTGGGTCTGGTGGGAGAGATCGTGTCTGTCAATGTTCCGTTTCTGAATCTTCTCCTGCAGAACGGCATGATGCCCGTGATTGCCCCACTCGGCGTCGGAGATAACGGACAGCTCTATAACATCAACGCCGACCTCGCTGCCGGAGCAGTGGCCGCGGCGCTGAAGGCGGAGAAGCTGGTTTACCTCAGTGATACTCAGGGCATTATGGTAAACGAGCACCGGATTTCAACGCTCACCAAGTCAAAGGCAAACAGCCTCATAATCGATGGTGCGATCTTCGGCGGTATGATTCCCAAGGTACAATCTGCCTTTGACACCCTTGATGCCGGCGTGAACAAGGTCCACATCATCGACGGTCGCATCAAGCACTCACTCCTGCTCGAGATTTTCACTGATGAAGGTATTGGAACGCAAATGGTGCACGAAGAGGTAACAGCATCCTCCTCCTTGGGCGATGGTGGAAGGCAACACCGCGCGTAGGTTGGGCAATTCGTGCTCAGCCAAATATGGGCTCGTAAGCACAATCAATAGGACGGACAAACCATGAACAAACAGAATCGGCACTTTGCCATCAAGCACATCATCACGCATCAAGCCGTCGCCAGTCAAGATGAGCTCTGCCAAGCTCTGCGGAAATCGGGTTTCGATGTCACGCAGGCCACGCTCTCACGTGATATGAAAGAGCTCGGCATCGCGCGTGTCAACACGCTGGAAGGTGTTCGGTACGTCCTGCACGTCGAGAGTGAGGAACGACGGCTCACGTCGCTGATTGGCTACGAGATCGAGAGCATCGACGCGAACGAGAGCATCGTTGTCATCAAGACGCTTCCGGGGAGGGCACAAGGGGTGGCGGAGATTATCGATAATATGCATCATCCGGCAATCCTTGGAACGCTCGCGGGTGATAACACCATTTTTGTGAGCCCATCGGCCGTGAGTAGGATCGATGAGGTGCTGCGACTGCTGCGCGGCTTGATGACAGAGAAGAGACTCCAGGTTGCGTGAGCTGTCGCGAGAGTTTGAATTCCACATCTATTCATTTTACGTCTTAGCAAGAAGGAGACAACCGTGAAGAAACACAAGATTGCGGTAGCCTATTCAGGGGGACTGGATACATCGGTCATCGTCAAGTGGCTTCAGGAAAAGTATGATGCCGACGTCATCACCGTCACAGGGAATCTGGGACAGAAAAAGGAGCTTTCCGGTGTTCCGGAGAAAGCGTACAAGACGGGGGCGAAGAAAGTGTACGTTCAGGATCTGCGAGATGAGTTCGTCGAGGGGTACATTTTCCCCGCACTGAAGGCTGGTGCACTCTACGAGTACACCTATCCTATGGCGACCTCGCTCGGGCGACCCCTTCTTGCGAAAGCGCTTGTTGAAGTTGCTCGCCGGGAACGCTGCACCGCGGTAGCACACGGATGCACCGGAAAGGGAAATGATCAGGTGCGGTTCGAGGCATCAATTGCGGCGCTTGCGCCCGAATTGAAGGTCCTTGCTCCGTTGCGTGGGTGGGAATTCAAATCACGTGAAGAAGAGATCGCCTACTGCGAAAAGCACAGCATACCGGTTTCCGCGACCAAGAAGAACCCGTACTCTATCGACGAGAACGTTTGGGGAACAGCGATCGAGTGCGGTATTCTGGAAGATCCTATGGTGGAGCCGCCGGCGGACGCCTACCAACGCACAGTTTCTCCGCAGGAAGCCCCAAACAAGCCGGCGTACGTGACGATTGAGTTCAAAGAGGGTGTTCCTATTGCGCTCAATGAGAAGAATATGACAGGCTTTGAGCTCATTGATGAGCTCAACGAGATTGCAGGAGCACATGGCGTGGGTCGGATTGATCTCATCGAGAACAGACTCGTTGGAATAAAGTCGCGCGAGATCTATGAGGCTCCCGCCGCCGTTGTGCTTCATTTTGCGCATCGTGAGCTCGAGCGACTGACGCTCGACAAGGAAGTTGCTCACTATAAGGCGAAGCTGGCGCAGGACTACGCCAACTTGATTTACAACGGCCTCTGGTTCACTCCTCTCCGGTCAGCGCTGGATGCGTTCATCAGCGAGACGCAAAAGACGGTCAACGGCATCGTCAAAGTCAAGCTTTACAAAGGCAATGTTGATATCGCCGGACGATCATCGCCGAATTCCCTGTACGATACGAAGCTTGCTACCTATACACATGAGGACACATTTGATCATGCGGCAAGCGAAGGGTATATCAAGATCTTTAGCTTGCCGATGAAGACGTTCTACCAGATCAATCCGAACGGGTTAGCAGGCAAGAAAGCGCAAATTAAACGCAAGCTGAAGAAGAGTTTGGCGAAAGTCTAACACTCGCAGTGGCTCTTTGCCCGCTGG
This sequence comes from Bacteroidota bacterium, assembly GCA_038043105.1. Lineage (GTDB taxonomy): Bacteria > Bacteroidota > Ignavibacteria > UBA10030 > UBA10030 > VGWB01. The sequence goes on along the minus strand of JBBTCR010000268.1, from coordinate 7,066 downwards.
TGCAAAAGCCGATGAGATTGCTCATCGGCTTTTCTGTTTCATGGTGTCTCACCGCCTTGAATCTTTCGGCATTTCTTGGTTCATTGAACGGCATCATATCCACGTTTGACAAAGGAGATGAGCATTGCCCCGCCTTTTGTTTTTAGCAGCCTTCATCACTTCGATTGCAGCAGCTCAAACGAGCAATACCCCCCAGCTGAGCTCCGGCAAGAGCGATTCGCTGTACCTGCGCGTGGTAATTCCGGATCGTGACACTATTCAGACTCCTTCATCCCGCCATCGCATCGCGGCCAGCACGAATCCGAGTGCCAGAGCCTTTATCAATGGGAAGGAAGTAAAGGTCTATCCAAGCGGTGCGTTTGTTTCGTTGCTCACTCTTGTGGTAGGCGAAAATCCCGTGCGAGTGCTGGTAGAATCCACAACAGGGGATTCGCTCGTCAAGGACTATGTCTTCGTTCGCCCCGAGCCTTCCAAGCCGTTGCCGCATGAACCTGCTGTCATCGATCCTGCATCCGTTGAGCCATCGCAAGATCGCTGGCTCGGCAAAGACGATATCCTCGAAGTGAGGTTCAAGGGGAGCCCGGGCTACGAGGCGTATTTTGATATTGAAGATGTAGAATCTGGAATTCCGATGACTGAGTTGACGAGCAAGGAAGGGAACGGGAGTGATGGTATCTACATCGGCCGATACAAGGTCAAAGAAACCGACGAGGTCAGAGATAAACCGGTTCGCGTTCGATTGAAAAAGAGTTTTTGGAGCAGTGAGAAGGCCTATTCGAAAGGAAAAGTCACAATCCTGCCGCAGGAACTCCCGCGTGTTGCCATTGTCGCTGGACGAAAGCCATTCTTGAACGCTGGTTTAGGTGAAGACCGCCTCGGAGGTGCAAAGCTGGGATACATCCAGGGTGGGATCCGAGTGCAGGTAACAGGGAAAGTGGGTCGCCAATACCGCATCAGGCTTTCCGACGCGATGATTAGCTGGCTGCCGGAGGAGTTCGCCCAACTGCTGCCACTGGACACGCCGCAGCCCCGGTCGCTGACTGGCTCCATTGTGGTTTCAGGCACCAACGGCGATGATATCGTGAACGTCTCCCTGAGCCAGCGGCTTCCGTACTTAACGGATCAACTCATCAATCCCGCCGCGGTCGTTGTCGATGTGTTTGGTGCGACGTCAAACACCAATTGGATCACTCATCAACTCTCGGCTCGAGGCATCAAGAGCGTCAGCTGGGATCAAGTTGCCGCTGAGCATTATCGGCTGACGATCGCACTGAACTATGACCAGCACTGGGGCTACGACGTCGGATATGAGCAGGGCTCAAACCTTCGCATCCGAATACGCCGTCCACCCAAGATTGCAAATCAAGACTCCGTTCTCGCGTCCCTCACGATTGCTGTCGACGCTGGTCATGGGGGTGATAACAACGGCGCATTTGGATCGACGGGAGTTTTAGAAAAAGAGATCAATCTCACCATCGCTTCACACCTGGATTCCTTGTTGAAATCCAGAGGCGCAAGAGTTGTCATGACTCGCTCAGCGGACACTCCGGTGGGAATGTTGGATAGGATGGATGCCGTTGTGAATTCCCGATCTCACATTCTGGTGAGCATCCATTGCAACTCCATTGGCGAAACGTCTGATCCCGAGGCTGTAAAGGGGACTAGTACCTATTATCGCTACGTTGGATATCAGCCGCTCGCGAATATCATGTATGAGAAAATGCTTGAACTCGGTCTCAGCCAGTTCGGCGTCGTAGGGAGCTTTAACTTCACGCTCAGCGGACCCACGCAGCTCCCGAATGTTCTGGTCGAAACCGCGTTTCTCTCCAATCCGGAAGACGAAATGAAACTGATGGATGATGGGTTCCGACAAGCCATTGCGGGGAAGATCGTGGAAGGAATAGAAGGCTTTGTCAAAGCGTATGGTAGTAAATGAGAAATCAAAAATCATAATGAAAAATCACAATGGAGAAGTGAAAATGTAGCCGCTAGATCTGCACCGTGTCGAGTCGTCTGCGCGGCTTTGTGAATTATTCATTGTCATTTTGATATTTCCATTTTCCTTTTTGATCTAGATTCGTTGCTCCGCGTTTCGTTTTTGCGTATCTTGCACTCTGCCAATCGACAATCGTCAATCACAAATCGACAATTCTCCCATGGCTCATCAAGTACTCTGGGGCGGCCGGTTCAAAGAGCCTCTCTCACAAATCGCATTGAAGTTCTCCACCTCCATTGACCTGGACAAGCAGCTCTATCAGGAAGATATTGCAGGCAGCATAGCACATGTCGAGATGCTTTCTGCGGCGCGCATTCTCACAGCGGCGGATACGAGGAGAATCCGCACAGCACTGAAGTCCATTCAAAAGGAGATCGAAAACGGGAAGTTTCAGCTGACCGGTGACTTTGAAGATGTTCACATGGCCATCGAGCAGCGCCTGATCCAGAAGGTCGGACCCGTAGGGGGAAAACTCCATACGGGCCGGAGTCGCAACGATCAGGTGGCGTTAGACGAGCGCCTGTACCTCCGGACAGCGATTAAGGAGCTGAGCAAGCTCATCGTTCAACTCCAACGCGTGCTGTTGTACAAATCTGAAAAATATTTCGGTGTGTTGATGCCGGGATATACCCACCTCCAGCGTGCACAGCCTGTCATGCTGTCCCACCATTTGCTTGCCTATGCCTGGATGTTGGAGCGCGACTATGAACGCTTGCATGACTGTCTGAAACGACTCAACAAATCGCCATTGGGTGCCGCGGCTTTGGCCGGAACATCGTTTCCGATTGACCGCCTGAAGGTCGCAAAGAAGCTGCACTTCGACGGGATCGTCGAGAACAGTATTGATGCGGTGAGCGATCGGGATTATCTGATTGAGTTTGTCGGGGCTTGCAGCTTGATCATGATGCACCTCAGTCGCTTTGCGGAGGAGCTGGTGCTCTGGAGCAGCGCGGAATTCGGCTTTGCCCACACCAGCGATGCCTATACAACAGGAAGCAGCATCATGCCGCAGAAGAAGAATCCTGACATGGCGGAGCTCGTGCGTGGAAAATCAGGACGTGTGTATGGGGCGCTTGTGAATCTCTTGACGGTGATGAAGGCGCTGCCGCTTGCCTACAATCGTGATATGCAAGAGGACAAGATGCCAATGTTTGAGGCGGTTAGCACCACGCGGCAATGCTTGTTCATCTTCTCTCACATCCTGGTCCACACCAGCTTCGATCGGCACCGGATGGAAGAAGAGCTTCGGAACGACTTCCTCACGGCAACAGATGTCGCCGACTATCTTGTGCGCAAGGATCTGCCGTTCCGGGAAGCTCACTCAATCACGGGGAAGATTGTCTCATACTGCATCGAGCATCGTATGTTTCTCGGCAACCTTGACCTTGACACCCTTCACACGTTTTCAAAAGCCTTTGATCCTGATGTATTCAACTATATCTTGCCGCACAAAAGTGTTGAACAAAAGAAATCCGCAGGCAGCACATCGCCGCACGACGTGAAGCGGCAGATCGTTCATTGGATAAGGGTACTGAAAGGAAGAAGGGGGTAAGTGAGGAACTCCGACTTCTACTCAGAAAGCCTTCCGAAGGTTCTCTCGCCAGCTTCCAGACCTTCGGAAGGTTCAAGAAGAAGTCGACTTCTACTCAGAAAACCTTCCGAGGGTTCTCTCGCCAGCTTCCAGACCTTCGGAAGGTTCAAGAAGAAGTCGGACTTCACTGAAAAGTCGCTCCGAGGTGAGGCGGCTTTCGTATTTCACCAGGCTAATGCTTGTAGCCAGGACCTCGTAGTACCTTCCCGGGCAAATTGCCTGTGAACTTCCCGTCCTCCCACACTGGTTTACCATTTACAAGTACGAGGCTCACACCTTCCGAGTACTGATGCGGGTTCTCAAACGTTGCATTGTCGGTGACGGTGGCAGGATCAAAGACCACTACATCGGCGTAGAATCCGGGTTTGAGGATCCCACGTTCTCTTAATCCAACTCGTTGAGCGGGTAGTGATGTCATCTTGCGGATCGCATCTTCCAGTGAGAGCAATTTATCCTCGCGAACATACTTGGCAAGAATTCGGGGAAAGCTCCCGTAGGCCCTCGGGTGTGGCCTCCCTTCATACAACGGGCCATCGGTTGCTCGAGCATTGGCATCGGTGCAGAAACTGACCCAATGCTGCGCCATCCCCATCTTCAAATCTTCTTCCGTCATCGCAAAGGCAACCCTCCCGGTTCTGGCTGAGTCCGCGAGGATGAAGTCGAACATCGTTTCGTAAGGGTCTTTTTTCCATGCAGCGGCTACTTCGGTCAACCGCTTCCCTTCCCATTGCTTGAGACTCGGGTTGCTGACGGATGAAATCATCATACCTTTGAAATCTAAGCCCGTGTTTCGGTTCCTAATTGCAAGCTCTTTGCGGATTCTCTTGCGGACATCAGGGTCGTTGAGACGTTGGAGAAGCTTCTCGGTTCCTCCTTCCTGCGCCCAACCGGGGATGGCTGAGCTCAACGAGTTGGAAAATGCAATGTAGGGATATTGATCGGCAGTCATGTCGATCCCTTGATTCCGATGCTGCTGAATTAGCCGAACAATCTCCGGCATCTTTCCCCAATTTGGTTTCTCCGCGACCTTCAGATGCCAGATTTCGACGGGGATTTTTGCCGCTCGGGAAATGTCTGCTGCCTCCAGAATTGCTTCGACGATTCGATCTTCCTCGTCGCGAAGATGTGTCACGTAGATCCCGCCGAATTCTGCGGCAACCTTGGCAAGTTCAATGAGCTCCTGCGTTTTTGCATACATTGCCGGGGTGTATTCGAGCGATGTGCTGAGCCCGAGTGCACCCTGATGCATCGCTTCTCGCACAAGCTGCTTCATTTGGTCCAGCTCCTCAGTCGTGGGCTCACGGTCGTCGTAACCAATAACGCAAGCCCGCACCTGTGTCGCACCGACATAGGAGGCGAGATTGATCGCCGATTTATGTCGTTCAACGCGAGCAAAGTAGCCCTCAAAATTTTTCCAGTCAACCGTGAGTTTGTGCTTCTCAAGATAGGATTTCATCTCACGTATGATCTTTTCGTTCACCGGCGCTGCGGATTCCCCTTCGCCATTGATCTCCGTAGTAATTCCTTGAGAGATCTTGCTCATGGCACGATTGTCCATGAGGATGGAATGTTCCGATTGTCCCAGCATGTCGATAAAACCCGGAGCAACAACTTTGCCTCCAACATCGATAACACGCTTCGCGATTTTAGCATCCAGCTTGCCAATGGCGAGAATCTTTTCACCGTAAATTGCGATGTCACCTTCGTACCATGGGTTGCCGGTACCGTCGACGATTTTGCCATTATGAATGAGAATGTCGTAAGGTCCTTCGGGCAAGGGTTGACAGGACAACCCGAGCACAAGAACAATGAGCAGAGTGAACGCATTGATAGTTCTCATGGCTTGCCTCACTGCAGTGGGTCGATGTGATACGATGAACAACAGAATTGTGGAACGCTACATCAAAACGCGTTCGAGTTGAAGACTTCAAGTGCAGCGAAACCGAAAAAGACAAGAAGCGTAACGATAAGTGCTTTCAAGGAGCTCATCCGTTCGGCGTTCTTCAATCCGAAATAACAGAGCACGCCCGGCCAACCCCAGGCCATCCCGATAAGCGAAATCCCCAGTCCGATCTTGGCAATGATGGCATCAGGATCGTCGTAGAACACTTCGGTGCCAAGGATGGTGAGAACAATTGATGCCAACGACGTGAAGATGTGAGGAGCTGCTGCGAGGCCAACGAATCCCAACGCATGTGGAAACTCACCGAGTCCCCCGAGAAGCTCGGCGGCAAGGTGAAAGACAATGGCGAGAAACACCCAGGTCAAATAGATCAAGAGGGCTGATCCGAGGAGAGCGATGAGTCCCACGCTCAAGGTCTCAGTCTTGAGATAGCCAGAAAGAAACGAGTTGAAGGACGTTAACCCGGCATAGGTGGAGACAATAAAGAATCCTTCACCTATTCGGGGGGAATCGTACAAATCGGCTGTTGCGTATTCAGGATCGAAAAGAAGGAGAGGGATTCGCTGAAGAAAATGCATGAAGGTAGCCGTTGTGCCGATGCGGTGAAAAGCCCTGCAAGATGTTACACCATTTGCGAGGGAAAATCAAGGACAAACCATACGCCAATTGGCAAAATTGGTGAAGGTCAGACAAGAAGAAGTGTCCGCAGTCACTCAGCGGAAAACCGCAGAACATCTCACTCCGAACGTTTGGCTGCAAAAGAGATCTTCCCTTGCGTGCGTTCTACGAGCCAATCCCAAGCCTTGACAGCCATGGGCGCAAGCTTCAAAGCTAAGAAAGCAACAGCCACGCCCACGATGGCGTCCGTCAGGTAGTGGTATCGGCAGTAGAACGTCGACACGTAGAGCGACAGGACGATCGGCGTGATGATGTAAAACGACGGACGATGATAGCGGTAAGCCATGATCCACATGATCGTTGCAGCCGCGGCGTGAGGACTGGGAATCGTTCCGCCGATATAGTGGAGATGGGAGCGCATTATTTCGCCAAGGTAGGTAAACACGTATCCGTCCAGTGGCACAGTGTACAGATGACCAATGGTTGAAATAGGCCCGGCAACAGGGAAAAGGATAAATCCGATGTCGCACAAAATGTTGGTGAAGCCAAGCGTGAAGAAGTATTCCTCCATGGGAAGCTCGCCGCGCAGGTAATAGATGATCCCGCACAGCAGCGGGTACATGGGAAGGTAGATGACGTATGAGAACATCAGCCATTCAGTGAGCGCCGGGGTCGTGAAATGTTGAAGCCAGAGCGTGGGCTGCAGGCCAAAAACGTACTGCTCGGCATCGAGGACATACTCATCGAGCCACTGGCCGTGGAGGATCAGCTGCAGCTTGTCGACTGCGCCAAACAGGTATGCGTACGCAAGGGTTACAGCGGCCACGCGGAGTAAAAAGCGAAGTAGCCTCCCTGAAGCACGTTGGGAGAAATAGGCAAAGCTGAGATAAAGAAATGCTACGCCGATGTTTTTCGCGACCAGCATCCACCAGTTCTCAACACGTGCCAAAAACACGAT
>JBBTCR010000267.1:0-8171 GCA_038043105.1 Bacteroidota bacterium | reverse complement strand
TCGGTTGGTCACACCGCTGTCAGTCGGGTCGGTCCGGAACTTCCACGCGGCCCCGAGGTCAAGCGTGTACGAGGGCTTCTCCGGCAAAGGGATCCCTAACTCCGCCCGTACAATCTGCGCGTGGCTGTCCTCATCGGAAAGGACACTCTCCTTACTGTAGCCGGGATGGTCATTGAGTGTCACTTTGATCCCTGTCCGATGTGCCCAGTCGAGAAACTCCTGTGGATTGGGGAAGATGTCGCTCCAGTCGTATCCGCCTTTCCATCCATAACGATGCCAAGCGTAATCCAGCACGAGGATGTCCAATGGAATAACTTCGCTTCGGAATCGCTCCACAATCTTCTTGACATCCTTGTCAGTGTACTGATACTTATCCACCATCTCCGTCCCCGGAAGATATTCGTAGTTGAGATCGGTGATCCAGGCGCCGAGCGTGTAACGTGGAATCATCGGAATCTTGCCACACAACTCCGCGTAGTCACGCAGGGCGCGGCTGAAGTCTCGTCCGTAGAGGAAAAAAAACCAATCCTGGCTATCGCTTCCGGGGCGTGGGACAATCCAGGCGGACTCCTTGTTCCAGACCGGTGTACGACTATCGTCCAGAACAAACCACCCGCTCCGGCTGAGGATCCCTGGAGCGACCTTCGGAAGCCGATTCTTTCGAAGACCGTCCAGAGAGTAAAGGATGCCCCCGAGATTGTTTCGGTCGGAATCGCCTGGCGACCACGAAAACTCGCGTCCGCTTTCTTTCCACGTGATCCGGAGATTGTTTCTAGTGAATTTTCCTGAATTGGCGCGATAGCGAAGTATCATCCCCGCCGTTTTCGCGACAAGCCAATCCTTGTCCCCCCAGGATTCGACCTTCGTCTGCTTCCAATCGCGTTTGAGCACAATTGCAGTTGGTGCATCAGTAAATCTGCCCCCCGGCGAAAACTCCATCCTCACCAGCGAAGGAGTGAGAAATTGAAATCGGGCATCCCCGCAAACGACGGTGCTGCCTTCTTGCTTACACTGTGCTCTGAAGCCCGTTTGTGTCATGAGAGGGGTATTAAAGGCAAGGAGAAGTGCTGCGTTGAGAAGAATGGTATGTCGCATGGTTTACCTCAAGAGTTTGATGAGAAGAACGTAAAGATTCTTTGTCGTGTTGGTCATTGAGCGCCAGCCGACGGTAAACGGCCGGGCTGGCTGTGAAGATCATGATGATCTACGTCCGCAAAGCTACTGCAATATTTTTTTAAGAAGGGCAATCCATAATCATTCCGTTCCTACGTTTGTGGCCAGATCAGGCTGATTCAACATCGCCTCTCAAGTCCCGTTAGGGACGAGACGTTTGCAGCTTTGCCCAAGAAAGAATTCTTGAGCTCCGTCGGGAGCGACATATCATCTGTCCTGTTAGTGATCAATCAATGTCGACAGAGTTTTTGCAGCCGGCATCGGGACGTTACTGGCGCTATCTCAAAAAAATGATGTAGATTTCTAGAAGCTTGGTTGAAAACCCTTTTATCACGCAAAGGCGCAAAGTCGCAGGGAAAAATATGGGGAAATTCATTTCAATCTGTAAGTCTTCGCGTGCTTTGCGACTTGCCTGCCCGCCAGTACCGCAAGCCGACGCAAGGTCAGGCGGGGCGTCTTTGCGTGAAAGCACAGTTTTCGACCGTGCTTCTAGGCCCGCTGCTTATCTGTTTGTGGTGGTACTGGTTCGGATCTTTAGTGTGAAGTCCTCGAACAAACCGTAGTCAAGAATGCTGTACTCGCTTCCGGAAGGACGGCCGCCCTTTGCCGCCTGCTGGAATTGCCCCGGCCAAGCTCTCCCCAGAGGCGGATTGTTGTGATGCGGGCCGAGGGTATTCTTGAGCGAGCCATAGACAAGAACCGTCACCCTGTTTCTCCCACGGCTGATGTTCTCCGTGATATCGAGCTCATAAGGCTCAAAACCGATGAACCCAGCCTTTTTTCCGTTTACCCTGACCTCGGTCACAACTCCGCGCCAGCGCCCCAGCTTGACAACGATTCGTTCGATCTTCTTTTCGCCCAAGTTGACGTCGTAATCCTTCGTGTAGCTGACCCTCTCAGCGTAGAACGGCATTCCTTGACTCGCCCAAGAACCGAGATTCAGTCTCTCAGAAGCCACCATCGTGAAGCCTTTGGGTTGGCTTTCGAGTGCAAAATCTCCCAGAAGATAGACCGGCTCGAGCTCGGTGTGAATCGTGAATGGGGACGCTTTGAGAATGATCGTATTCGTACCAATCCGGACGACACGGCCAATGTCAAAGACACCGAACGCCTTGTCCAGCCACCATTGATCCTTGAGCGGCTCAAGTTTTTGACCATCGATGAAAATTTGATAGAGCTCCGGCCTTTCAACGACAGCCCGGAGGGAGTTCGTGTTCACACCCTGGGCGACTGTGAAGGTAAATGCAGTTTCAAAGCCGGAGTCCTGCTTGAATCTGTCTTTGTCCAGAATGTTCGTCTTGTACTGAACGGCATTGTCCCAGGGATTGCGGTCGAGACCGTGGAACTGATAAGTCTTGAGTTGCGCATCGTAGAAATAGAAGTCGTTTTCGGTCTTTCCGTCGAGCGTGAGATCACAATAGTCGAGCGTGAGAACATTTTGCCCGGTCCGCTCGACGACGGTCTCCTTCAGCGCTTTGAGCTCGGTCTCCTTGAGATGTTCAACACGTCCCGGTTCGCCTTCCACAGGACGCAGGCAGAGCAAGAGGCTCGCACCCGGGGGAAGAGAGTAATTGACTACTAGTCTGCTGTTCTCGACCGCGTACGGGTACGGCTCAACCCTGCCAGCGAAGAGATCCCATCGCTCGCAGGAACGGAGAGGCGCCGAGATTCTCCCAAAAGAAGAGTCCTTGCTGCTTGTGTTGGCGAGAAACAACAGCTCGCAGTCCTTGAATGAACGGCGGTGATGAAACAGCAAATTCGGAGAGACCGTGCGGATGCTTTTGATATCGAAAACCAACCGAGGCGGGCAGAGCCGGTTGATCTGTTCTAGATTACCATCGTCCCGCTGAAAAAGCCAGTTGACAGGGTGTCGGGTTGCGAGTTCCTTTGCCCGGTCGCTCGCTCGGCCGTCGATGTACGTTGGTTCACTGCCATAACAGAGCACTCGACCGCCGCGCGCCAAATACTCGCGCAGGAGAGAGAGCGTCGGTTCATCCACGTTTTCCATTCCGGGCGGCAGGATCACAAGCTCATAAGCCCTCTGGCCGATTTGGAATCTCCCATCCTTCACCCTGCCGTGGTCTTCGATGATCGCTTCGCTCGCCAGATCATATTCAATCTGAGCTGCCTCGAGTTGATTAACGAAATCCTGGAATCGCTTCCCGATAGATCGCGTCTCGTCTGTCTCACCTCGCGCCGAATAATACATCCAGGCCGTCGTTGTCGGTTCGATCACGACAATGCGGTTCTCCTGCGTCCCGGACGAGAGGACGACGGAGAGCCTGCTGTAGTAGTCGGCCAGAAGTGAGTAAGCATTCCACCACGGCTCGTGATACGAGAACGAGAGAGGATGGTCACGCTTGCGCGCACCTTTGATCGTGGCATACGAGAGGTGCTGGTTCATGAAGTTGACGCCGAGGGCATACTCCCAGTCGGCGATGCGTTTCTGGTCGAAGAACGTCATCTCCCAGCCGCCGGCCCCGAACGTCTCGGACATAGTTCGGGCCTTCCCCAGCTGGTTGGCCACGCTGCGGATCTCTTTCACAGCCCTTGCATTGCCAAACTGGGCGTGCGTGTCCGTCTGGAAGTCATTCATCAGTATGTCGATGCCGGGCATATGAGCATAGGCAGCGAAGGCCATGTTGTCCGGATTGATCACCGGCCTGGGCCACTCGTGTTCCCAGTAGTGGCCGGTGAAGATCAGGTTGTTGTTGGTGCAGTATTCGTAATAGGGCTTCGCCCAGCCGTCAATGAAAAGATCCAGGAGCGTCGCGTAGTAATTGTGTCGGATCCGCTGCCATTCACCGGCGTCGTCATAGAGCGAGGGCAAGTGAAGCCTCAAATCGTATCCCCACTTTGACTTGAACCTGTCGAAGAGCGCGGGCGTGTAGTTGATGACAACCATATCTCTCCCTCCAGCCGGACTGATCTCAGCCTCATCCTGGAACGCTCCAGGCACGACCTTTCCAAACTCATCGCCGATGATTCGCTTGTACGCATTGAGCGTGACATCCAGAAATTTTTCCGTAACATCGCGCCGCATGAGGTCGACATACGGGAAGCCGCCATGCCAAGGGCTGGGCTTTTGCTTGATTATAGTGAAAAGATAATAGTCACCGGGACCGAAAGATTTCGTTTGCCATTGCGATGTGATGTCAACAAAGCCAGACGGCGTCCGCTCGAGAACGACCAGTAGGTCAGGATCAGGAGCTTTAGATAGCTCTGTAGCGCGTTCCATCCTCAGTCCGGTCCGAACGGCATCAGGCATTTGGGCAGGGACGTGCCCTCCGGCAAAACCCGAAGGGTATGAGTTCTCATCATAAATCCAAATCTTCATCCCAAGTTTCTTTCCGACATCGACCGCGTAGCGACAGAGGGAGAGCCATTCGTCGGAGAGATACGGTGTGATCAAGCCGGGACGAGGATGGATAAAAACACCGCCGATTCCGTGCGCTTTGAAATCCGCGAGTTGCTCACTGATCTGCTCCGGCGACATCCGGTCGTTCCACACCCACAGGGGAGCGCTACGGAACTCAGCTGGCGGGTTTCGGAACGCGTTGAGCACTGCTGCGTAGGAATCGAAGGAATACTCGGCTGTTCTTTTCTGACCGAGCGCGAAACTGCTCAGAACCAAGAAGAGAACACAAAAAAGTGGATGAGCAAGAATGAACCGTTTCCCTCTCTTATTGAGGCCGCTCTCCATAAAGCACCTCCCCTAAGATCGTTCTTTGAATTTGAAGAATCCTTTGTTGACGTCGGCTTGAATATAATCGGTTGCTGAGCGATGGTCCACGCGCCGAGATTCTCGACCTGCTGGCAAAAGTCTTAAAGAGCGCTTCGGAGTTGACCGCGCCCAAATTTCGCGATACGACGAATTCTTTACCATCTTTCCTTGGGACCTCCCGCGTTCCTTTCTGGTGGATTGCTGAGTTTCTTCGAAAGCACATAGGCGAAAACGCCGAACGCGCGTGCCGCCTGCGACTGCGCGTGGACGGTCCCCACTTCATCGACGCCTAGTCCGTCCTCCCCGCCGTGGGGATTCCAACCGTTTCGAATGCCGTCATCGCTCAGACGATGCAGTGTCAGTGATGGCTTCCCGTGATGATTCGTCCAAACGTGTTCTAACATTTTCTCGACTTTGTCGGGGATATCAGCAAGCTGGTCCGGAGCGGTGAGGTATGCATCGAGGATGTAATTGACGAAAGCCCCATTCCCATCCATCCCCAGTTGATAGAAATCCTCGGGATCGACCCATCCGTTGGCGGGATCCATGATGCGCTTTGCTGTTGCGACAACGATTCGTTTGTACTTCGCGTCGCCCGTCATCCGGAACATCGCCGCCCCGATAGAGCAGTACTCTGCCCCTTCCCATGGAAGCTGCTTGCCATGCGCCGCCGGACCCGGCTTCCCTTCCCATTTTCCCTTCCCCCGATAGAACGTCTTTTCGATGCCTGGATATTTCGAATCGCCGTTCCAAACCAGCAGCGCGTCTTTATAGAATCGTTCATCCCGTGTCGCTTCATACAGCCAGCAGGCGACGGCGACCATCTGATTCATGTTGCTGTTGGTGAAAATTCTGTCGTTGATCTTCAACTTCGGAGGCCAGTTGTACCAACTCCAGAACCCCTCATGGCTGGAGAGTCTGCCTTCAGCCCTCGCATCGAGATAGCGTTGTCTGGCATCTTCAACCCACATCCTGTTTTTTCGCCCAGTGAAGTGCCACCAATACATCTCTGCGAGGCAGATCCAGGCGCGGTCGTCTACCCAGGCACCGTTGAACATCTTTCGCAGATCGGTCTCAGTGGTATACAAACGAAGGAGACTTGAGTCGTGCGTGGCAGCGAAGAGGTGCGCATCGCCAATCGCTCCATTCGCACCCTCCCATCCGGGTGTATACACACGATGAAACAGCCCGTCGATGGCATACGCACGCCTCACAGTCTGATCGAAGACATCAGCCAGTCGCGATCTCTGCGGATCTTGTGCATGCGCAAGCTTGAACGATCGTCCCCAGCATGGAAACCGACCATCCAGACTGAAAGCATTGAAAAGGATGGTCAAGACGATCACAACTGTGCTGACAGCAAGAAATCTCTCAAGAGGTGATTTCATCTTTTCCTTCGTCTAAACCCACTCGTAACTTGAACTGAGAAGTGTGGAAGTGTCACCACAAAGCTAACGCTGTTTGTAGTGAAAGACAAGAATCCTGATTTGATTTCCGATTCAATTTTCGATTTAATCTGTCGACATTCGAGCAGCACTGCCGAAAACGAAAACGCCCCGGACTTGTGGGGCGTTAGTTACGCATAGGGGGACGGTATTTCTTCTCAAAGTTGGCTGGTGATTAGCCTCGCCGCTTCTACCGCATGTCGAATTTGAGAAACGCGACGAATGCACAAGCAAAGGCAAGTGTGTTCACCAGCATGATCAAGCCCAGATCAAACAGGCTCGACGAAACTGCTTCGCCGAAGGAGTAAACAGGATCCTGAAAACGGGGCATTTCCGAGACGTTGATCTTCGACGACGACTGACCCGGTCCGCTGGAGCTGGCAGACCCCCTTCCAAAAGAAAACCTCATGCCAAATCCTCCCCCCTTCTGTTCGATGAACTTGCCGTACTGGGTCTTGTAGTTCTTCATCGCGTCTTCGTATCGCCGCTTCAGGCCGGTATCCGTGCCCGACAACTTCATCGAAGCCAGCTGGAACTGTGAAGCTGGAGAGAACTTCGAGAGTGAAAATGCGAGAAGCTCTTGTCCGCTCTTTTGATTGTAGTAATCTTCAAACAAGCGCGAAGAGTAATCCGCGATCTTCTGATCCATGACCTTGCGTTTCTCGTCATTCTCTTGCATCCATTTCGCCCTATTTTGGGCAAAATCTTGATCACGCTCGTCAGGCTTCATGCTCTCCACCGCACGAAAACGCTCGCGCATCGACCGCTGCATGTCGGCAAAAAACTCATTGCGCGCTTGGGCTGAGTACGAGGTAAGCCTGCTTTCGATCTCATCTGCGGTTGGGACAGGCATCGCCTGGCCCGCGAGCATCGTCGCCGCTTTAGGGACGATGAGGACCGCGGTGATCCACACAACCAACAGAATCAGGAACGAGACGCTCGACCGATGCGTCAGCGTCGACACAAACACGCCGATCAGCATAAAGCACATCGTGTAAAGGATTGCAGCCAAGACAAAGAACGCGTACCGGCCCCAGTGCGAAGCAGTCATATCGATCCCTAAGACGATCAGCAGCAACGCACCGACCAGAAACGAAATGATGACGGGCGCGATTATCGCCAACCAACTCCCAGCCAGTTTTCCCAGAATGAAATCTGCCCGTGAGAGCTTGTTAGCGAAGGCCAATTTGAGCGTACCTCCCTCCTTTTCACCGTTCACCGCGTTGTACGTGAAGAGGATGGCTATCAGGCTGAGCACGATCATCACGATAAACGTTGGATCCAGAAACTGAAAGACCGCGAGCATCGGATCGTCAGAGTATTCACTCCGGACAAGGCGAATATTGCGCCACGGCCCGATCTCAGAATACCTCCCGATGTCACTGCTGACGCCGATGGAAAGGATTTCCATCGGATCGGGCTTCCGAAACGCCGCTGCTGAGACCATCATCCAGTTGGTTTGCTCTGACGCCAGGTCGAGCATCATTTGGGCTGCCTGTTCATGTTGGGCAAGCCTTGCCTTATAGTGAGCAATGCCAAACCAGATGCTCAGAATAATAAGCAAGGCGCTGACGCTTGCCGCGACCAGAAAGCGTGTGCTTTGCAGGTGATCTCGAAGTTCTCTCTCAGCAATGATCTTCCACATACGTTAGCTCCAAGACGATTGATTTTGCCTTCTGTGAAGTTGACCAAAAAGCACTCAAACATGTTGTAGAGCGACATTCATGTCGCTTCTTTGGTCCGATTTGGCGAACTGATAGCGATTGCAGAAGTCTTTTCCATCTCATCAAGACGGTTCAGATTCCTTGAAGGGATTACATACCGCCCCG
>JBBTCR010000266.1:0-1118 GCA_038043105.1 Bacteroidota bacterium | reverse complement strand
GAGGCAACGCGAGACATTCCGGTGGTTATTGTCTCGACCGAATCCAGCACGACCGTCATCGAGGGGCTATTGGCCGATGGAGCGAAAGACTACCTCCATAAGCCTTTCACGCCGGAAAAATTCAGGGAAGTTTTGGCCCGCACTGTCGGAGTTTAAATCATGATTGAAACAAACACGATGCTTACCGAAGCCCTGACACAGGCGCTTGAGACCATGGCGTTTTTGACCAATCTGCCGCTCGAAGAAGACATGGCCGCACCCGAGAATACCGTGCTGGCTCACATAGGCTTCACAGGGCCGAAAATCGGAACCATTCAAATATTCGCAGGGATGGACTTCGCCAAGGTCCTTGCCGAAAACATCGGTGCTCTTGAGCAGGCGGATGACGAGACAGCTTTCGACGCCATGAAGGAACTCTCGAACGTCACCTGCGGCCTGCTTCTTCCCATGATCGGTTCCTCGCCGGCCGACGTCTTTGATATGAGCATTCCCGCCGTTCAAAGCGGGCAGGCGGCCCCGCGATGGGACGAGTTCACCGCCTCTGAGGACTGCCTCCTGCTTAACATCGAAGGCTTCATGGTCGCCGCCAAATTGACGATGAAAGAATGAAGAACACGAGAGGAGATGTAATATGCAAACAAGGGATTTCTCAGGAATAAGAACAAGCGGTTCACTACCCAGGCCTGAGGAGATGGAAGTTCCCGGCGATATCGGGGATCTATTGGATGACTATGTAGAATCGACCAGCTCCATGTTGGAAGAGCTCGAAAAAGCGGCGATGGCCTATGAAGCCGGGACGGACCGCCAGGGGAGCGCTGCAACCATACGACGAATTCTACACAAGATCAAGGGCGAATCGGGGATGGTCGGCATCGACGATATGTCGGAGTTTTGTCACCAGGCCGAATACGCCTTTGAGGAGTTGGATCCGAAGCAGCGCCCCGATATGTTACTGAAGTTCAAGGACTGGGTTTGCGCCGCGATACAAAACATCAAAGGCTAATTCTGTATTCGGAGAAAATACGGTGCCAGCTACCCTTAACACCCATGTTCGAGTCTTGATTGTCGATGACTCCGCGATTGTGCGGAAGGTACTTAGCCAACAATTGAGCCAACAC
>JBBTCR010000265.1:0-8190 GCA_038043105.1 Bacteroidota bacterium | reverse complement strand
CAACCGCGGCATGATTGACCCCTAGAGAATTGACTACTACATCGCACGAGGCGGATACAGGGCGTTGGCGAAAGTCCTCACCTCAATGACACCGGACGAGGTGTTGGCAGAAATCAAAGCCTCCGGCCTGCGTGGAAGAGGCGGGGGTGGATTTCCGACGGGCGTGAAGTGGGAGTCGTGCAAGCGTGCACACGGCGATATCAAGTACGTCATCTGCAACGCCGATGAAGGCGACCCAGGCGCGTTCATGGATAGAAGTATCATCGAGGGTGATCCGCACTCTGTCATCGAAGGGATGATCATCGGCGCGTACGCCATCGAGAATGTCCATCAGGGATACATCTATGTTCGCATGGAGTACCCGCTCGCTATCAAGCGGTTCCAAATTGCTATCAAACAAGCGCGCGAGTATGGACTTCTCGGGAAGAACATTTTTGACACTGGATTTGATTTCGACATCGACGTTCGAAGGGGTGCTGGTGCTTTCGTCTGTGGCGAATCGACGGCGCTGATGGCATCGGTCGAAGGGAAACCTGGTGAGCCGCGAGCGAAGTACATTCACACGGTCGAACGCGGTTTGTGGGATCGGCCGACGTGTCTCAACAATGTTGAAACCTGGGTAAATGTTCCTCAGATCATCATGAAGGGTGCGAAGTGGTTCTCCAGCATCGGAACTGGAGATGTGTCAGTTGACCCGTGGGGTGGAAGCAAGGGGACGAAGGTATTCTCGTTGGCAGGGAAAGTCAATAACACAGGTCTCGTTGAAGTGCCAATGGGGATAACTCTCCACGACATCGTCTTCAAGGTTGGCGGCGGAATTCGAGAAGGAAAGAAATTCAAAGCCGTGCAGACTGGCGGGCCATCCGGCGGCTTCATTCCAGAAAGCTTGCTCGATTTGCCCGTGGATTATGAGGAGCTGACGAAGGTCGGCTCAATGATGGGCTCCGGTGGGATGGTCGTGACGGATGAAGAAAACTGCATGGTCGATATGGCCAAGTACTTCCTGAGCTTCACGCAGGCAGAGTCGTGCGGAAAATGCACCCCCTGCCGTGAAGGAACGAAACGGATGCTCGACATCCTTGAGCGGATTACGATTGGCGAAGGAACCGAGGAAGACTTGGTGCTGCTTGAGGACCTTTCCAATGTTATTGTGGAATCATCACTCTGTGCTCTTGGCGGCTCGGCGCCGAACCCCGTCCTCACAACGTTGAAATACTTCCGGGAAGAGTATGAAACGCACGTGAAAGATAAGAAATGTCCAGCGCATGTATGCTGCAAGCTCAACAACTATAGCATCGACGAAAAGATCTGCCTGGAGATTGGCCACGGGTGCGATGTCTGCAAGAAATACTGTCCAGACGGTGCAATCATCGGAGAGCGAAAGAACGTGCACTACATCGATCCGATGAAGTGCGGAAAGTGCGGTGCCTGTTATGATGTCTGCAACTTCAAGGCAATCCAAGTCGCTTAACAAGCAGGAGAGCAAGCATGGTCACACTCAAGATTGACGGCAAAGAAGTTCAAGTTCCGGAGGAAACCCCGATCCTGAAAGCGGCCGAGAAAGCAGGCATCTGGATCCCGACGCTCTGCTACTCCGAGTTGTTTGAACCGTATGGCGTGTGCCGCTTGTGCGTTGTTGAAGCAGTGAAGGGAAAGCGAAGCCGCGTCGTCACGTCGTGCAACTACCCGGTGCGGGAAGGAATCTCCGTTCTCACGGACTCCCCAAAAATCCAGTGGATACGGAAGACGATCATGGAGTTGATGCTCTCCCGCTGGCCAAACGTGAAAGTCGTGAGAGAGCTCGCACAACAGCTGAGAGTTGAGAAGCCACGGTTCGTCAGCTTGGAGAGAGATGAGGCGGAGGATGCGTGCATCCTCTGCGGGAAGTGCGTAAACGTCTGCCGTGAAGTGGTTCAGGCGAACGTCATTGGATTCTCGTATCGTGGAATCAAGAGGGAGGTCGCGCTTCCGTTCGGTGTCCAGTCGGAGGCGTGTATCGTCTGCGGTGCATGTGCTCACGTCTGTCCGACCGGGCACATCAAGATGGTCGTCGAGGACTACAAGGGGAAGAAGCCGGAGTTCACACTGGGACCCAAAACGGCGATCTATGTCCCGACGTTGCAGGCGGTACCGCGCATCCCAGTCATCGACACCAACTCTTGCATCCACTTTAAAACTGGCGGATGCGACATTTGCGCAAAAGTGTGTGAGCCGAATGCGATCAACTACGAGATGCAAGACGAAATTGTCGAGATCGATGTTGGCCAGATTCTGATTTCAACCGGCTTTGATCTCTTTGATGCGAGCCCCATGGCGCAGTACGGGTATGGAAGACTGGACAATGTGTACAGTTCCCTCGAATTTGAAATGATGTTGAATTCAACCGGCCCAACAAGTGGCAAGGTCTTGACGAAAGATGGCAAAGAGCCTCGATCGGTTGCGATAATCCACTGTATTGGTTCCAGAGACGTAAATCATCACGTGTACTGCTCGCGTGTTTGTTGCATGTACGCCTTGAAGTATGCACACCTCGTCCATGACCGAACCAGTGCGGCAATCTATCAATTCTATATTGACATGCGCGCTTTTGGCAAAGGGTATGAAGAATTCTACGTCCGTATTCTCGATGAAGGAGTCAAAGTCATCCGGGGAAAGGTCGCAGAAGTCGTTGAAGCGACGTCGTCGCAGAAAGACGAGGGTCTTCTCTCAGTTCGATGCGAGGATACTCTCGCTGGAAAATTGCTCGAGATTCCAGTCGACATGGTGGTTCTCTGTAACGCCATTGAGCCAAGAAAAGACAGTGACGCTGTCAGGAGGCTCTTCTCAATCAGCAAGAGCCCGGATGGCTTCTTCCTCGAGCGCCATCCAAAACTCGATCCTACCTCAACAATGACTGATGGCGTCTACATTGCTGGGTGCGCTCAAGGCCCGAAAGATATTCCGGATACGGTTGCTCAGGCAAGTTCAGCAGCGGCGCGCATGCTCTCGTTTATCGCCAAAGGGGAAGTCGAGATCGAGCCGGTGCGCGCTATGGTGCAAGAAGAGTATTGCAGCGGCTGCAAGATCTGTAATGGCTTGTGTCCATACAGTGCAATTGAGTTCCTAGAAGACAAGAAGGTCTCCCACGTGCAAGAAGCCCTGTGCAAGGGATGCGGCACGTGCGTTGCAGCTTGCCCATCATCTGCAATGACCGGACATGGATTCACGGATGCACAAATCCTCGCGGAGGTGGAGGGATTAATTGCTGTCTAGCCGGAGGAGGAATTTCCAATGATTCACAATCGTCACTTCGCGGCGCTGCTCGTTACCGTTGTGGTGGCAACCGGACAATTCGAGGAAAACCAGCTTCAAACGGTGCAGGGGAAGTACCTCAGGATCTACGGATCCAGCGGTCCAGGGGTACCCATCAAGGAGTGCGCTCAACTATTTTCACAGTACAACGGGATTGATGTACTCGTAACCAGTGGTCCTGAATCTGATTGGACAGATCGGGCACTGCAAGACGCCGACCTCATCTACGCTGGCGCGGAGTACGTGCTCGCCCAATTTACGCAGGCGCATCCTGGCTTCATTGACTTAAAAACCAGAACAAGCTTGTACGAAAGGCCGGTCGGGATTCTGGTTAGGAAGGGCAATCCGCGTCGGATTCAATCGATCTCTGACCTGGCACGACCCGGCATTCGCCACCTCGACGTGGTCGGTTCTAGTCAGATTGCGCTGTGGGAGGATATTGCCGGACTCAAACACCTCATTCAGGCTATCCAAAAGAACATCATTCTGACCGTTCAGACCAGCGATCAGGCATTCGAGAAGTGGCGGTCAATGCCTGGGATCGATGCGTGGGTAACGTTTGAGTCGTGGTACTACCGGGACAAGTCAGTAGCGGACTTGGTGCAGTTGCCATACGAGGAACGGATGTGCCGGGGAACACCCATCGCACTGACGAAGGGTGCGAAGAATCGTTCACTCGCAATGAAATTTATCGAATTCCTGAAGAGCGAGCAGGCGCGCGCAATTTTTCAGAAGTGGGGTTGGGAGTAAACAATTCGATCCGTGACAAAATCTCGGACAACCTACGACAGCAACGGAGTAACCGATATGCCATTCGAACCAAAGATCATCGGCTTTCTGTGTAACTGGTGCTCCTACACAGGTGCAGATCTCGCAGGTGTTTCCCGTATCAAATCTGCGCCGAATGTGCGCGCCATTCGAACGATGTGCAGCGGGAGGGTTGATCCAGCGTTCATCCTGAAGGCATTTGCGCTCGGCGCAGACGGCGTCGTCGTGATGGGCTGTCATCTGGGCGATTGCCACTACCAGGAAGGCAACCACAAAACGATCAGGCGTATCCCGTTCTTGAAACGTCTGATTCGGGATTTCGGCATTGATCCGCGACGCCTGAGACTTGAGTGGGTCTCGGCATCGGAGGGGGACCAATTTGCCAGAATCGTGAATGAGATGACGGAGGAAATCCGCAAGCTCGGGCCGCTCAAGCTCTACATTCATAGCGAGATCAAGCAACCTGCGGCAGACGCATAGTTCGAATCTGATTCCGATCCAGGACAAAAGGAGATCGCCATGGCGAAACCGAAATTAGCACTCTACTGGGCAGCAAGCTGCGGTGGCTGTGAAATCGCCGTGCTCGATATCCATGAAAAAATCCTCGATGTCGCCAACGCCTTCGACATCGTATTCTGGCCCGTTGCGATGGACTTCAAATACGACGATGTCCGGAAGATGGAGAACAAGAGCATAGACCTCTGCCTGTTCAACGGGTCGATCCGGAACTCCGAGAACGAAGAAATTGCGCACCTCCTTCGTTCCAAATCAAAAGTCCTCGTCGCGTTTGGATCCTGCGCACTCGAAGGCGGTATTCCCGGTCTTGCCAACCTAACGACGAAGGACGCAATCCTGCAGTTCGTCTACAGGGATTCACCCTCTACAGTCAAGGCGAACGGCGGTCTCTACCCGCAGACACACACAAAGATGCCGGAGGGCGAGATTGAGATACCGGAAATGTGGGAGACGGTGAAAGCTCTCGACCAAGTGGTGGACGTCGACTACTACATTCCAGGATGCCCACCGGTGCCGAACCAGATCTGGGGCGTTATCGAGTACATTCTGAGCGGCAAGCCATTGCCGCCGAAGGGCTCTGTCATCGGTGCCGGGGTGAAGACATGCTGCGACGAATGCAAGCGGGAGCGAAAGGAGAAGAAACTGAAGCAGTTCTTTCGCCCGTATGAGATCGCACCAAAGCCTGATGAGTGTCTTCTCGATCAGGGGATTGTCTGCATGGGACCGGCAACGCGCGACGGCTGCGGCGCACTCTGCCCGACGGCGAACATGCCATGCCGCGGATGCTACGGGCCTCCGCCGAACCAGCTCGACCAGGGCGCGAAGATGGTCAGCGCGCTCGCCTCGGTGATCGATGCACAGGAGCCAGAAGAAATCGAGAAAATACTCGACCAGATTGCTGACCCTATTGGAACGTTCTACCGATTCTCTCTTGCTCACTCGATTTTGCGGAGGGTTGAAAAGTCATGAGGCAGATCAAAATAGATCCCATAACTCGACTTGAGGGTCACGGAAAGATTGACATTTTTCTGAATGACGACGGCGAGGTTTCCAACACGTACTTTCAAATTCCAGAGCTGCGCGGCTTCGAGCAGTTCTGTGTTGGGAGACCCGTCGAGGAAATGCCGCGTATAACGACACGAATCTGCGGGGTGTGCCCCGAGGCGCACCACATGGCGTCGGCAAAAGCGTGCGACGCGGTGTTCCATGTCGATCCTCCACCGACCGGAAAGAAGCTTCGTCAACTCCTTTATAATGTCTTCTTTGCGGGCGACCACACGTTGCACTTCTATGCCCTTGGCGGACCCGATTTTGTGGTCGGGCCGGATGCTCCGGCTGCCGAGCGCAATATCCTCGGGGTCGTGAAAAAGGTCGGCTTGGAGATCGGCGGCAAAGTCATCGAAATGCGGAAGCGGACGCAGGAAGTCATCAAGATGATCGGCGGGAAGCAGACGCATCAGGTGACCTCAATTCCCGGAGGCATCAGCAAGGGGATCACCGAGGAAGAGCGGAAGCAGATCGAGGAGCACTGCAGGTGGTTCGTCGAGTTCGGCAAGTTCACACAGCAGGTCTTCAACGACATTGTCCTGAAGAACAAAGCGTACGTCGACCTGATCCTCTCCGACACGTACTCGATGAAAATCTACTCCATGGGATTAGTCGACGAGAAGAACCGCGTGAACTTCTACGACGGGAAAGTCCGGGTCGTCGGTCCCGACGGGAAAGAGTTTGTGAAATACGCACCACACGAGTACCTCGACAACGTGGCAGAGCACATCGAACCGTGGACGTACCTCAAGTATCCATTCCTCAAGAAGGTTGGATGGAAAGGCTTCGTCGACGGCAAGGACAGCGGCGTGTACCATGCGACGCCGCTCTCGCGACTGAACGCCGCCGACGGCATGCCGACACCGCTCGCACAAGCCGAGTACGAAAAGATGTACTCGACGCTCGGCGGGAAACCGGTGCACGCCATGCTCGCTATGCACTGGGCGCGTGTCATCGAGCTGCTGAGTGCCTCGGAGATGGCGCTAGACCTCGTGCGCGACCCGGAGATCACCGGCACACACTTCCGCAACATTCCGACTGCAACGCCGAACGAGGGCGTAGGAATTGTGGAAGCACCGCGCGGGACGCTGACGCACCACTACATTACCGATGAAAAGGGCATCCTGAAGAAAGTCAACCTCATCGTCGGCACGACAAACAACTACGCGCCGATCTCCATGTCGATCAACAAAGCGGCACGGGGCCTGATCAAGAAGGGAACGCAGGTCACTGACGGCATCCTCAACATGATCGAGATGGCGTTTCGTTCGTACGACCCGTGCTTTGGCTGCGCCACGCATACCCTCCCCGGACAAATGCCGTTGGTCGTTCGCATTCGTGACAAAGACGGAAAGATTCTGGAGGAAATCAGGAGGCTGTAGCGCACAGAATTCCCTGGTTCAAGAAAACTGAGGTGATTAATAGGATGTCCGTTCCCCTGGCCGGCGAGTTCACATTCTCATTACGGGGTCGCAGGGGTGAATGAGCGGGCCTTGAGTCAGGATCTCCACTTCATCGGACGATCGGCGATTGCGTCCGAACACAAAGAACTGTATTATATCCCCGAATTCTCTCGAGTTCCTTCTGGGACCTCACACCGGTTGCAGTCAGTGACTTCCCTGCAATGCGCTGTCCCGCAAATCGCCAAGCCTGCCTCAGAGAAACGGAGGTGGATCGTGACCGATCCCACTGACGATACCAACATCTGCAGTCTCTGTCACAACGAAGTGAAAGAGAAGGACGAGTTCTGTCCGCATTGCGGGAGTATCTTCGAAAAAGGTCTCCATTGCACGAACCATGCCGAGCGAGAAGCTGAAGGAGTCTGCATCATCTGCTGTGTCCCGTATTGCTCAAGATGCGGCGGCCGGGTCAACAATCTGTTCCTCTGCAGCAATCATCAAGGCTATGAGATCTATGAGGGGATGGCACGGGTGTTTGGTGTAAGCGATGAGGTGATGGCTCAATACGTCCAATCCTGTCTTCAGCAAGCCGGGCTGCATCCGTTCCTGTTTTCTCGCAAAGCCAGCCCAATCTCCGGTGGCGGATCAGATTATACACTGTTTTGCGCTTCTGGAGAGTACGACGGCCACATCATTAATGAAGTGAAACTTATGGTGCCTTGCCAAGAAGTATTGAAGGCGGAGCGGCTGCTGCAGGACTTGGAACTGAAGATGTAAGACGAGTAGAAAAGCCTTAAAACAAGGAAAGAGTAATCTTGAAGTCATCCGGGGGCGAGAGCCATGAAGACATCTCAGGCTGCGATCTACGATTTTCTTTCACAACGCTCGCTGGCGATTGTTGGGGTCTCGCGCAGCGGGAGAAAGTTCGGCAATGCGATCTACAGGACGCTCAAGGAAAAAGGGTATAAGCTGTTTCCCGTTCACCCACAAGCTGAAACGGTTGAAGGCGATTCGTGTTTCCGCAGCTTGGATGCGTTGCCGGAAAAAGTCGGCGGTGTGGTGATCTGCGTGCCGCCCTATCAAACAGAGCAAGTTGTGCGCGACGCTTTCGAGACTGGCATCGAACGCGTGTGGCTGCAGCAAGGAGCAGAATCGTACGCCGCGATCC
>JBBTCR010000264.1:0-1337 GCA_038043105.1 Bacteroidota bacterium | reverse complement strand
CGAGATTTTGTTTGCGATCCGCCACCAGGACTCTTTCCTGCCATAATTGCCAATCCCCCTTATATTCGCCATCACCGTTTATCACCGGCACAAAAGGAATATCTGAGCGAGTTTGCCCGCAAGACTACAGGTCGGCATATTGACGCAAGGGCGGGATTGCATGTCTATTTTCTCATCAGAGCACTTCAGACGTTGGCCCCCGACGGCCGCCTTGCCTATATTGTTTCAGCAGACATATGCGAGGGCGTGTTTGCTCATGCCCTTTGGCAGTGGATTTGCTCTCGTTACCGATTAGATGCGGTCGTCGCGTTCGCGGCAGAGGCCACGCCCTTTCCCGATGTTGACACCAATGCCCTCGTTTTTCTCATCCGCAACGCGACTCCGGCAAAGGAGTTTGACTGGGTGAAATGTCTTGATCGCGATTCAGAGGAATTGACGGCACTGGTTTCGGGGAAGCAACAAAAGGACCATAGTGCGATCCAAGTCCATCGCCGACGGTTGTCCGAGGGTTTGGCAACCGGGTTGTCTAGACCACCGTCCGACGGCACTACGCATCAATACACGCTTGGCGACTTCGCCTCCGTTATGCGTGGCATTGTCACAGGAGACAATGAGTTCTTCTTCATGACATCTGCGCGTGCCAAGGAATTGGGAATTCCCGAATCCTTGCTCGTGAAGGCTGTTGGGCGAATGCGAGATGTTCAAGGGGAGTATTTCGATCCGGAGGATGTTTCACGCCTGGAAGACAAGGGGAGGCCAACGCGATTGCTGAACGTCAACGGCTTGCCATTTGATAAACTGCCAGCGCGTGTACAGAAGTATCTTATGGACGGCGAAAAGAGCGGTCTGCCAGACAAGACGCTCATCAAGACGCGAAAGCCATGGTATCGGATGGAGATACGGAAAACTCCGCCAATCTTGTTTGCATATCTCGGCAGACGAAGTGCGCGTTTCATTAGGAACAGGGCCGACGTCGTTCCCCTCACGTGCCTGCTCTGTGTCTATCCCAAACACGCGTCTTCTGATTTTGTTGAACATCTTTGGAAGGTGCTATCGAACCCGAAGACCATCGGTAACCTCAAGAAGGTTGGAAAATCCTATGGCGGAGATGCCATTAAGGTTGAACCTCGGGCATTAGAACGATTGCCCTTGCCGGATGACCTCGTCCGAACGGAAGGGTTGGCCAAGTACACGGCCCCGAGACAAGGAGCACTGGATTTCGGAGACTCATGAGCCAACACTACGCGGCGAAGCGCCGCGAGCTTGAGGCGTAACGTGGGCAGAGAGAAGGAAGACTGAGAAATCGGAGCCAAGGCGATCAGCAAGCTTTGTCGGGA
>JBBTCR010000263.1:0-3871 GCA_038043105.1 Bacteroidota bacterium | reverse complement strand
ACCAGTCCGGACGTTGTCTCCCTCGAGGATCATCACGTGTCCCACGCGCACTCCGGAGACGTCAGTAATGGCATTGAGGTTTCCCGTTCGAAAGACGCCGACCTCCACGCCGAGATCCCGGAGACGCGGACGGTCAGTTGTTTGAGGCAGCAAGAGGAATGGGAGAAGGGCTACAGCTATCAACGAGTAGGTAGATCGTTTCATGAGCATTGTTCTTCCACAGAGAAAAGCAGGACGAACCCTCAGGGCTCGAGCGCAATGTTGTAGGTTGTGATGAAGTTCATGGCATCCGAAATCTCGACCATGTCCTGGCCGATATACCAGATAGAATGAGAATTGGTTCGCTGGAAAATCTTCAAATAGGCTAGAACTTCTGACGGTCGGTAATTCTTGAAGCTCACATCCAACGTGATGGGGGATTTCAGCGTATAAGGCTTGAAGTCACGCAGGCGATTTAACGCTGATTTCACTCTCTGGCGGATAAGCTCGTACGATGCGTCGGGTGTCAGGGTGTTAGCGGAATGGAATCCGAGGCTCTTTTTCGTCTCTGCTGCCTCAATGGGACCTACGAGAGAGCGAACCTCCGCGATAGCCGCGTCGTCGCCGGACATCATGACGACGGGCACGCCGAAGTGTCCCGCGATGGCTGCATTCCACGCACCTTCCGTAACCTCGAGACCGTTGAGCGCGACCCGGCTCAAGCGGGCGCTTGAGAATGTATGGGCTCGTACGCCCTTCGTGTTGTGCGTCGAAGCGTGATATCCGATGAACACCGCAGCGTCGAATGAGCTATCGATCCCCGCCATCATGGACAATCGACGCGGCCACGAACGAATGATCCGAACATCGCTCGGGAACATGTCAATGATCAGGTTCTCCCCGTTCCCATGTGAATCGCTAACGAGGATTTCTGTCGCCCCTGCCTCCTTTGCAGCGCTCACGGCTGCGAGGGCCTCGCGTGTCATGTGCTCCCGCGATTTCTGGTACTCAAAGCCACCGGGTCCAAGCTGATCATCAGTGACTGTGCCGACGACACCTTCCATATCCACGGAGATGTACACCTTGAGCTTCCTGGCCTGCTGGCCGAAGGTGAGGCAAAGGGAAATTGTGAGAGAGAGGAGGAGAGAGAACGTCCAGCGGAAATTCATAAAAGAACCTCCTAACTGATGTTACGCAAATGATCGCCACTAAGGCGCCAAGACACGAAGTTTCATAAAGGGAAAAAGAAAAACTCTTAATATTTCTTTGAACTTGCCGCGGACTTTCTGGCAAATTTCGTGGGAAGATTGAAAGAGCCCCGTGAACTCTGTGAATGAAGACAACCACGGGGCAATTGGATGCTTGTTATTTTGTGGATTGCAGTTCCGTTGCTATGTCCTGTACCCTTGACCACACCCTGAGCAGGTTCCCGCTGCAGATTTTCTGAATATCCTTGTCCGAGTATCCTCTCTTCAAGAGCTCATAGATGATATTCGGATAATGCGAAACGTCCTTAAGTCCTGTGGGCAAGGAGTCGCCAACACCTTCGAAATCGGAGCCAAAGCCGACGTGGTCGACGCCGGCAAGCTTCACGACGTGATCGATGTGGTCGACGACTTCAGACACATCAGCGTAGGTGATCGGATGATCCTTGCGATATTGCCTGATGTATTCCCGTGCTTCCGGATCACCAAATGTGAGGTTCTTCGATCGCAGATATGCCATGATCTCTTTTCTTCCTTCGTCCTCTCGGTGTTGATATTCCGAGCTGATAAACGAGGAGCCGAAGGCAATCATGATCACTCCGCCATTCTGGGCCAGGAGCTTGATCATGTCATCGGACATGTTGCGCTCGAAGCCGGGAGTGAAAGAGCGACAAGAGGAATGCGATGCAATCACAGGCGCTTTGCTGATGTTTACGACCTCGTAGAAAGCATCATCAGAGAGATGCGAGACGTCGACCATAATCCCGACCCGATTCATCTCGCGGACGACCTGCCGTCCAAAGAAGCTTAGTCCTTTCCACACCCGCGTGGAATCATACGAGGAATCGGAAATGTGATTCCGCTGACCATGGGCGAGTGTGATGTAGCGAATGCCCCGGTCATAGAAGTGCTTCACGTTATCCAGATTGTGCTCGATGGGAGAGCCGTTTTCCATTCCCATACACAGGGAGATTTTCCCCTGGTTGAACTGGGCCGTCACGTCGGCGACGGAGCGAGCGATAGCAAATTTCTTCGGCCAGTCGCTTGCGAATTTCTCAACCATATCGATCAATGTGTCCGCCAGGGCTTTTGAGCCGCCTCGTGCCTCATACTCGCTCGGAATGTAGATGGACATGAACGGAGCGTTGAGTCCCCCTTGCTTGGCGCGAACGTAGTCGAAGTCTCCATCCGGCGTCCGTTGGGAGATGTCCTCCCAGTGCATCTTCAAGCGGTATGGGATATCGATATGCGTATCGACGATGATGAATTGTTGAGCAAGATTCTGGGCTCTTGCCCTTAAGGAAGCGTCAGCGGACGGCTGCTGCGAGAGAACCGGACTTGAGGAGAGGCAGACTGTGAAAAGAAAGGTGAAGATCGTAGTACGCATCACGAGAGCTCACGATCGAGTTGGTGATAGTATGACTTGAGCATGAGGATAGCCGAATTGAATGAAAAAAGCAAGACCTCTCTTGAACCTTCCGAAGGGTCGAGTTGCAGGCGCGAAGAATCCTTCGGAAGGTTCTGAGGTGTCAGCAAAAAGAATCGGCACGTCCGTTGCGGAACGTGCCGATTGTTTGTAGCCAGATTCTGAGGAATTTACCGTCACGTCGAAGGTGACGGTAAACTTGCTACCTAGGAACAGCCGCTTGTGGCTCCGTCCCGTCAAGAAACGACGGGATGTCGCAACGTCAGGAGCATCCTGAAGTCGCGCCGCACTGCAGACACTTGTAGCAGCTTCCGCTGCGAATCATGATGCTTCCGCATTCGTAACACGGCGGCGCATCTGATTGCGACTGGAACACCGCCTTCTCGCTCCTCTCGAGGGCTGAGGAGGACTTCGATCCGGAAGCTTCAGTACGAACCCTCGGTGGTGCTGACACTTCGCCCGCCGGTGGTGCAGTGCTCGCCGTTGTTGGCGCCTCCTCCTTCGGTAAGAACTTGAGTCCAAGCCATCGGAAGATGTAGTCGCTAATGGACTTCGCAATCGGTATCTCCGGGTTGTTCGTGAAACCGGATGGCTCGTACCGGGCGTGGCTGAATTTATCCACGAGCACCTTCAGCGGCACCCCGTACTGCAACGCAATAGAAATTGAGGTGGCGAACGAATCCATCAGGCCGGAGATCGTTGAGCCTTCCTTCGACATCGTAATGAACACTTCACCCGGCATGCCATCTTCAAACATACCGACCGTGATGTATCCTTCGTGTCCCGCAATACTAAACTTGTGTGTGATCGATCGACGCTCGTCAGGCAATCGACGACGCGCCGGATGGGCTTTGGCCTCTTTCTTCTTGTCCATCGAAGTGCTCACGGGCTGGGTCCGCTTGCAGCCATCGCGATACACGGCAATGGCTTTGAGGCCAAGCCTCCACGCTTCGCTGTATGCCTGCTCAATATCCTCGGTTGTCACCTCGGTCGGCATATTGACGGTTTTCGAGATGGCGCCGGAGAGGAACGGTTGGACAGCGGCCATCATCTTGATGTGTCCCATATAGTGGATGGAACGTTGTCCGTTCGCAGGCTTGAATGCGCAATCAAATACCGGGAGATGTTCTTCTTTGAGATGTGGGGTTCCTTCGATCGTGTCGTTCTTGTCAATGTAGGCAAGGATGTGCTCGATCTGCTCCTCGTAGTAGCCGAGCTTCCGCAACGCTTCGGGAACGGTCTGGTTCACGATCTTCAATAA
>JBBTCR010000262.1:0-1410 GCA_038043105.1 Bacteroidota bacterium | reverse complement strand
ATCGTATGATCGAGAAGGGAGGCGACTACTCCTTTGCGGGAATGCAGCAGGCTGACCGCGGATGGGTTTTGTGCCCTGAGTATTCTGGCACCATTCCCTTGGAGATCTCTCCTGCGGGATGGGATCCCCGAATATTCTTGTTCGGACCGGATCTTCTGCCGGACTCAGAGTTTCGCCGCGAGTCCATCGCGCGTCCCCCTGAAGGAGGAGGGCGGGGGCCAACTGGTCCTTCAGCGCCGCAGAAGCATGAAGGTCAAGAGCCGGATGGCGGGTTGGACTCTGTGGAACAGGTGGCCGTGGTTCCCAAGCACACCTCTCTTGATCAAACGGCAAGTCTTGGTGAAAGCACGAAGGGTGCCGTCAGTGAGATTCCCTCAGTCTGTTTCGGAATGGACTTGCTCACGGGCGCCGAAGTTCGATGGCCGCTGACCGTGAAGGGAAATCCCCACCTCCTGGTGGCGGGCCTGCCCGGAATGGGCAAGACAACCTGTCTTCTGAACCTGTGCAAGCAGATGCTCGCGGCTGACATTCGACCGATCGTTTTCTCCTATCACCAGGACATCGACGAGAGGCTTGAGCGGCTGGTTGACTCGGTCCGATTCATTGACTTCCGCGGATTGGGGTTCAACCCGCTAGAGGTCATGGACCGGGAATCCCGCATGGCGTATCTCGACGTGGCCGGGGCGTTGCGAGACATCTTCGTGGCGATATTCCCTGAACTTGGGGACATCCAGGCGGGGCGTATCCGTAGGGCGATCAAGGATAGTTTCATTGAGGCGGGGTGGGATGACCCTAACGCGGTTCTGGCGGAGATGCATGAACCGGAGTTCAAGCGATTCGTGGAGATTCTGCGGGATGATCCGAAACCGGACCGGGGGCTGCGCACATTACTTGCGCGTTTGGAGGAACTTGGGGACTACGGCTTCTTCGATCTCGGCGAATCCCGCAAGAGCCTTTGGGAGAGCGACCAGCCCATGGTCATTCGCATCCATACGACGCAGAATGACAACCTGCAGAAGGCCTTTGCGTCACTCGTGTTTTATGGTCTCTACAAGGACATGTTCCGGAGAGGCATCCAAGATCGTATTACCCACGCCGTGGTGTTTGACGAAGCGCATCGCGCAGCGGGACTGAAACTGATCCCCACAATGGCCAAACAATGCCGAAAGTACGGCATATCGCTGGTGGTTGCTTCGCAGGAAGCAAAGGATTTCAACGTCTCCCTGTTCTCTGCTATTGCCAATTACCTCGTCTTGCGACTGACCGACGTGGACGCCAAGGCGTTGGTTCGGAATGTTGCCAACTCGCAACAGGAACGAGTATTGATAGACAAAATAAAGCAAATGGACAGATTTAAGGCCCTCTATTTCTGCGAGGGCAAGAGCAGACCCTCTCTCGTTGGCCTCATGC
>JBBTCR010000261.1:5519-6850 GCA_038043105.1 Bacteroidota bacterium | reverse complement strand
GCGCTCGGCGGCTACGGGAGGAAAGAGCTTTGCTTCTCGTCCGATACGGATGTCATGTTCCTCATTAAGGATGACTCCCAGAAGGCGGAAGCCGCTCCCGTCGTCGGCGATCTGCTCCATGATCTGCTGGAGTTCGCCCTCAACATCGGCCATAGTTTTCGGACCATTCAGGAATGCCTGGAGTTTGCACTGTCGGATCTCGAGACTTGGAACTCGTTGCTCGAATCACGCTTCATCTGCGGCAGCCGCTCCACCTTCTCTCACTTCCGCGCAAGCTTGCAGCGACAGATTCATTCTCTTGACAAGGGCTCATACGTGAGGCAGTTCATCAAGACAACGGAACTGCGGCACGGCAAATATGGAGACTCAACGAAGCTCCTCGAGCCGAACATCAAGCACAGCGCGGGCGGGCTGCGCGATCTTCATACCGTCCTCTGGCTCCTGCGGGGGACAGGTCTAACAAAAATACCTGCTCTCAGTCTGGAAAGCCACCCTGCGCTTTCGCAGCTCCTGAAAGGTTCTCTCCTTCGCAGACATTTCAGCCAGCGATTTCTGCGCGACGTCCACCGATCATTCGATTTTCTTCTTCGCTGCCGAAATCAGATGCACCTGCAGGCAGGGGCGCTTCATGACACGCTCGAATTCAACCTTCAGCGCCAGGTTGCAGGAGCGCTGCACTACCGGGCGACAACCAAGCGTACGAGCGTTGAGCGGTTCATGCGCGACTACTATGTTGCCGCCCGCTCTATTGCTCAACTCGCTCAACGCACCTCGCGCTGGGCATGGGATCGCTTCATCAAACCCTCCACAAGTGAACACGCTAGGCCGCTGGATGGCGTTTTTATCCTTCAGGATAACACGATCTGGCTCAAACGAAACGTCAAGAGCCTCTCCGGCGAGGATGCCCTGCGCGCATTTCTGCTCGCTATCGCACACAACGCTTCGTTTTCACATCAGCTCGAAGACCTCCTGAGCCGCAGCGCAGCGAATTACATTCATCTCAGGTCAGAACAAGAAACGCTTCTCTTTCGCGAGCTGCTCAACAAAGAGCATGGCGTCAGTCAGGCAATCCACAGAATGAACGACCTCGGTCTGCTGGCCCGATGGATCCCGGAGTGGAAAGGGCTCGTAGCGTTCTTCCAGCACAACCAGTATCACTTCTACACCGCCGATGAGCACACGCTGATGGTCCTTGCCCACGCCGAAGCGCTCGCTGAGAACCAAAACACATTCGGTCAAATCTTCCGCACGATGCCGCAACGCGATACGCTCTATCTTGCTGCACTGCTGCACGACATCGCAAAACCCGTCCGCATCGGGGATCACGAGAT
>JBBTCR010000261.1:0-5509 GCA_038043105.1 Bacteroidota bacterium | reverse complement strand
CGTCCTGAAGCGACTCCGCTACACCGATGTGATGGACGATGTGCTCTTCCTCGTGCGCAACCACTTGCTGATGGAACAGGTCGCCTTCCGCCGCAATCTGAGCGATCCACAGACGATCATTGACTTCGCTTCAAAATTCTCCACCACGCACCGGCTGGATCTGCTGTATCTGCTCACGTACGTCGATCTCAGCGCAGTGAACAAGAACGTGTGGACAGATTGGAAGGGAATGCTGCTCTTTGAACTCTATCGGCGCTCGCGAGAGATCCTCGCGGGCAAGCTCACCTCAGCTCAATTTGAGCAAGTCGAAGCAGACCGGCACAAAGTCGCCGTAAAAGAGCTGGTAAGTGAGTTGACATCCACGCTCTCTGAAGACCAGGCGCACGATCATCTCGATGCTGCGGAAAGCCCCGCTTACCTTGCCACATTCGATGCACAGGAAATCGCCGAGCACATCCGCCGCATCGGGACGGCGGAGACGGTCTCGACGATCTTCAAGCGCAGGGACGACCATACGGAGGTGACCATCATCGCGCGCGATGCACCCTTTGCTCTTTCCCGGTTTTGCGGCGTGCTCTCGGCAAACGATGCCAATATTTTCGATGCTCAGATCTTCACGCGCAACGACGGGATGATTATCGACCGCTTCCGCGTGGCAGATTTCCTCTCGAAGACCTCCCTGAGTGCTGAGCAGTGCGAAAAGATCCATCAGGAGTTGAACGACGTGTTCAACGGCGCGACGGACATCGAGCACCTCCTGCAGCGTCACCGGATGAGATGGAAACGCCGAAAGAAGATGCTGAATCCAAACATCCGAACCGATGTCGAGTTTGAAGATCACCCACGATTCACCATCATCGATGTCTATGCGCCCGATATGCTGGGATTTTTGTATAGGGTCACAGGAACGATGTCGATGCTCGGTCTGAACATTTCGTTCGCAAAAATCGCCACGCGGGTGGATGGTATTGTGGACTCATTCTATGTTCTCGATCTCACCGGAAGGAAGTTGGACAACCCCGAGCAGCGACAATACGTGAGATCAGAAATCTTGAAAGTGATTGGCAATTTGACTCAGTCTGAGCTCGTACTAGCAAAATAAGAAAGGAATGGCCTTCATCCCTCCCCTGCTTGTGAGAGGGGGGCAGGCGTGAGGGTCCGACCCGTGCATGCCAAACTCCCGACCCATCGGCGTATTCGATTCCGGCATCGGCGGACTCACCGTCGTGCGGGCGCTGACGCACCAATTGCCATATGAGAACATTGTCTATTTCGGCGACACGGCGCGTGTGCCGTACGGGCCGAAGTCCTCGCAGGTCGTTCGCGAATACGCCGCGCAGGATACCGATGTGCTCCTCGAGCACAACGTGAAGATGATTGTCATCGCCTGTAATACCGTCTCTGCCGTGGCTCTGGACGTCGTACAGAAGCGGGCAAAGGCTCCGGTTGTCGGAGTGATCATCCCGGGCGCTGAAGCGGCCGTCGCAGCGACCAAGAAAAAGCGCGTCGGCATCATCGGCACAATCGGAACCATTAACAGCAACGCGTATGCCCATGCAATCCGGCAGATAGATCCCAGCGTACAGGTATTCGGCCAAGCGTGTCCGCTGTTTGTGCCGCTTGCCGAAGAAGGCTGGACCGACCACAAAGCAACCGAGCTGATCGCGAAGGAATACCTCTTCCCACTGACACTCGAAAAAATCGACACGCTTATCCTGGGCTGCACGCACTATCCTCTGCTGAAGAACATCATCGGCAAAGTGCTGCACGAAGCCGTGACACTCATTGATTCCGGCCAGGCAGCAGCACGTGCAGTCGCATCAGTGCTCGATGCGCAAGAGCTTCGCAACACGAGCAATCTCAAACCGAATCTGCAATTCTATGTGAGCGATGTTCCGCACAAGTTCACTGAGGTCGGTGAACGGTTCCTCGGACAGAAGCTTGGCAAAGTGCATCGCCTCGCCGGATTCGCTGCGTAGACTCCGAGCCTCCAAACTCCCTTTGCATCCGCCTGTGAGTTTGCGTACATTATCCAGGAAATTCATGAGGTGCCGCCTATGCCAGTCAAAGAAATCCTTCTCCTTGGTAACCCCATCCTTCGTCAGAAATGTACAGCGGTGAAGTCTCGAGCATCGGACGAGATTCGATCCCTTGTCGCTGATCTGCGCGATACATTGGCAGATTTTCGTTCGCGGCGCGGCTTCGGGCGCGGCATCGCTGCCCCGCAAATCGGCTTCTCGCAGCAGATCATCTACATCAACTTCGAATACACAGGAGGGCTGATCAATCCGACGATTGTCCGGCGCAGTCGGAAGAAATTCCGAATGTGGGATGATTGCTTTTCATTTCCTGACATCCTTGCGCACGTGGAGCGCAACTACACGATTGAAGTCTCCTTTCTCAATGAGGAGGGGAAACGTAGACAGCTCAAGGCATCAGGGGCGCTCTCCGAGCTGCTCCAGCACGAGATCGATCATCTCAATGGAATTCTGGCGATCGAACGCGCGATCGACTCGAAGCACATCATTCTTCGGAGTGAGTACGAAAAGCTCGCCCATAAGCCCCAGATCACCCTGTAACTTCTGTCACACCTGCGGAAACATAAAAACTCGACAATAGGAGCACGATCAGCATTCCATCAGAGACGCTCCACCACTAACCAGGAGGTTCTTATGGATCAGTCGACCGATTCGGGATCCCAGCCGGCAGGACAACCACCCCAGCAGCCACCTCAGGCCCAAGCCCAACCGAAGCCGCAGCCGCTCGGATACGAGTTCACCGTAAACCAGAATGAGACGATCCGAATTCTTGCAAGCAGGATGAAGTTCGTGGGGGTTTTCTACATCGTCGTCGGCGTGCTGTTCGGGTTCTTCGGGCTCATCGCTCTGTTCTTTTACACCTTCGTCGGCATCGTGTACATCATTGCTATCGTCCCACAGCTGCTCATTGGCATCTGGACGACAAATGCCGCATCGTCGTTCAGACAAGTTGTCGACACGAAGGGGCATGATATCCCCTATCTCATGAACGCTCTCGTCTCACTCCGGAAACTTTTTACCCTTCAATTTTGGTTATTGATCTTGACTCTTGTTTTCATCGTCCTTGCAATAGCGGCTGGAATCTTCTTGTGGATGTCCGGCTCGCTCCCGTTGCCCGTTGAACGCACAACGGTTACGATGCTGGCTTTCTAGGTCCTCAGAAACCGGTGGCAAGGAGCTTCAAGGGAGCTATGTTTCACAGACAAAGGAGACATCATGGAACGCGTGCTTCTTGCCGAAGATCAGTTGCAGTCGAAGCTCAGAGAGCTCAACGCCTGGTCACGGTCGGGTAACACGATCCACAAGCTCTTTGAACTTGAAGATTTTGTGCACGCGATGGGATTCGTCAATTCTGTTGCTCTCCTCGCGGAAAAGTTCAATCATCACCCCGACATCGATATCCGCTGGAACAAGGTCACACTCGTGCTCTCGACGCACAGCGCCGGTGGATTGACAGAAAACGATTTTGCCCTAGCCAAAGCTATTGACGAGTTGTGAGAGAAGAGCGGATCGCGAAATTGAAGTCTCTGCTCGAGCAGGATCCGAATGACAGCTTCGGTCGCTATGCTCTCGCGCTCGAATACGCCGCTTTGAACGACACCGCTCAAGCGCAGGCACTCCTCGAACAGCTCATCGGGCGTGATCCAAGCTATGTGCCCGCGTATCAACAACTCGGATATCTCTTTCAGAAGCTCAGTCGGCGAAACGATGCGATTTCCGTTTTGAAGCGCGGTATGGAAGTCGCAGCGCAGCAAGGCGACCTCCACGCGCGAAGCGAAATGCAGGAAGCGCTGGATGAGCTGACAAATTGAAAGTTGTAGGTTGCGCGTTGTGCGCGTCCCGCATTTTTTTGGCGGTATAGATTGTAGGTCGCGCCTCTCGAGAGTCCCCGTCCTCTGCTGGCTTCCTTTTCAAATTCCAGCCGCAATTCGTTGCACCTCAAGCGAGTTCTTGCTATCTTTGAGCCGCTGCACGCGACACTATCGGTCAATCAACAAACGAGAGCGCTTTTCTGTGAAACTCCCAAAGGAACAGATCCTCGACATCTTCCGCGAGACAAAGGCCCTCCTCGAAGGGCATTTTGTTTTGACATCCGGTCTGCACAGCCCTCAATATTTTCAGTGCGCGCGCGTTTTGCAGTATCCCAAATACCTTCAACTCCTCGCAGGAGAAATTGGGAAGCACTTCCAAGAGGATGACATAAGGCTGGTCATCTCTCCCGCAATTGGCGGCATCGTTGTGGGGGCGGAGGTTGGACGCGTGCTCGCGGTACGTACGATTTTTGCCGAGCGAAAAGATGTGAAGATGGACCTTCGTCGTGGGTTTGAAATTCATCCGGGCGAGCGCGTGCTGGTCGTTGAGGACGTGGTAACAACCGGAGGATCGGTTTTTGAGATCGTAGACCTTGTGAGGAAGGCCGATGCGAAGCTTGTGGGCGTTGGATACATCGTTGATCGGAGCAACGGGAGAATCTCATTCGAAACCAAGCATTTCTCCGTCCTGCAGATGGATGTTGTGACGTACAAACCCGAAGAATGTCCGCTGTGCAAAGATGGAATACCGGTTGTGAAACCGGGGAGCAGAGGAAACTATTTGGTGGTCAAGAGGTGAATAGTGAGTGGTTAATTGGTGAGAAGTAAGACGGAAGACGCAGGACGGCCGTTGGGCGAAGTTCGAAGTAGGAAGTAAGAGGGAAAATAAGAAGGGAAAAATGGAGAGCAGAAGGCAGGGTGCAGGAAGTGCGGGGTCTCCGACAGCAACTTGAAACTGAAAACCTGAAACATGGAACGCTGAACTCGGAACTCAGGACAAGGAACTCACGTCAACCCATGGTCGAGCGAACTATTTGACCAGTTTACCAATCACCATTTAACCAGCTAACCAATCACCAATTAACCGGTTAACCAGTCAACCAACCGTGGAAGGTTTTCAAACATACTTTGGCATACGTCTCACCCAGCAGCATCCAGACGTCCTGAACGATCCCCCGCCGGAGGTGTTCCTGCTCTCGCTGGGCGAATCAGCGCTCAAATTACAGCTCAACGCGCGCACGGACAACTTTCGGAAGAAATTCCGTATCGAAACGACCCTCCGCGGGCAATTCTACAAAGCCTTCTTGAGCGAGGGGATTGAAATCCCGTTCCCGCAGCGCGCCGTTCACCTCTCCAACGCTTCGCATGCCACACCTCAAGATCCTGAAAAGTGAAAAGCGGTACGTCGGCAAAGTTTTCAATCTGATCATCGATGAGGTTGAATACCCTTCCGGCAACCGCGCCATCCGCGAAGTCGCGGAGCATCCCGGCGGAGCGGTTGTTGTCCCGCTGTTCAGCGATGGGGGCGTGATGCTCGTCCGCCAGTACCGCTATCCGATCAAGAAGCACGTATACGAGCTGCCTGCTGGAAAACTCGATACCGGCGAAGACCCCCAGGCTTGTGCGGCGCGTGAACTTGAAGAAGAAACGGGAATAAAA
>JBBTCR010000260.1:0-4945 GCA_038043105.1 Bacteroidota bacterium | reverse complement strand
CCCAGCACGCAGCCCGTGACTGTGAATTTTTCCGCAGCAGACGGATCGGCAACGGCAGGGAGTGACTACATAGCGACAAGTGGTACGCTGACATTCAACCCGGGAACAACGACTCAATCCATCACCGTCACAGTGAAGGGGGATAATACGCTCGAACAGAACGAGACATTCTCCGTGAACCTCTCGAGCCCGGTCAATGCCAGTCTCGCTGATGGAACCGGGATAGGGACTATCGTGAATGACGACGGATTTCCAAAGATCTCCGTCCATAACGAGAACGTGCGGGAAGGTGACGCCGGAACAACGCCAGCAACATTCGCTGTACGACTCTCAAAACCTAGGCCATTCCCGGTAACAGTTGACTTTGCCACCGAGGACGCGACGGCCAGCGCGGGCCTCGATTATGTTGCGGCAAGCGGCTCGATCACGTTCGATCCCGGCGAGGTCGTCAAGAACATCGTCGTGCAGGTGATGGGAGATGTCATTCACGAGTCGAATGAATCCTTCACCGTTGTGCTCTCAAACGCCGTGAACGGAATCATCGGTGACAGGAAAGGGATTGGGGTGATCTGCGACGACGATCCGCGGCCAAAAATCTCCATGAGCGGAACAACAGTCAACGAAGGAAATGGCGGGACCACGCCGGCGGTTTTTGACGTGAGGCTCTCGAACCCGTCGAGCGAAGTGGTGATTGTGCGGTTTGCGACAGACAACGCGTCCGCTTCGGCACCATCGGACTACGTCGCCACCTCGGGGACGCTGATCTTTGATCAGGGAGAGGCCACCAAGTCGATTACGGTCGATGTCAATGGTGACCTGCTGCCGGAACGTGACGAAGAGTTTCGCGTCAGGCTTTCGAAGGCGGAGAATGCCCGGATCGAGGAGAATACTGCGAAATGCAAGATCATCGACGATGACGTCCCCAGCATCGCCTCGCGTTATGATGACCTGATCAGCGCAATTCAATCCCTGCCGTCCGAAGCGTTCAAGAAGCCGTCAGAACGGCGGCGGGAGCAGTTGATCAACAGCGTTAATCACTCGAAGTCACTGTTCGAGCGAGGAAAGCTGAAAGCTGCTCAAGATGTTCTCCAACACAATGTTCTCAATCGTTTGAGGGATTCAGGTCCGGATGCGTGGATCGTTCAGCAAGCTGCACGAGACGATCTGGCCCAGAAGACCTCCGATATCGTCGGATTGCTTGAGATGCAGGTTGCTTCGGCGTCCATCCGGGTGGAGGAAACGATGACGATGGAGCTAGCTGACATAGCGGATAGTCCATTGGAATTTGCGCTCCTCCAGAACTACCCGAACCCGTTCAATCCGAGCACAACGATCCGTTATCAGCTCGCGAGGGAAACTCACGTTTCATTGAAGGTGTACAGCATGCTGGGTGAGCTGGTCGCTACTCTCGTCGAACGAGACGAGGGTCCTGGTAACCATCAAGTGCAGTGGAGTCCGACGCTGGCAAGCGGAACGTACGTTTACAGATTGGAGGCGGGTGATTTTGTCGCGGTGAGGAAGTTGGTGATAATCAAATAGGCCTGCTGTAGATGTCCGACTTCTCGAGGGGAGAGCGAAGGTAGAAGTTGGACATCTTTCTGAGAAATCTGGCGTCTGCATACTGCATTCTTCTTACCTCTTCCTACTTCCATACTTACTACTCAGATACTCCACTACTTCATCACTCCGCTACTTCCTATCCCAACTCCACTGATCCGCGATCGCAGTTGTCTCACACGCGATTCCATTCTTCTTGGCTGATTTCGGCTTGGCGGAGGATTCGTTTGAGGAGAGATGCATCAATATCGCTTCGATGCGGGTTGGGAATGCGGACTTTAAGAGTCCCCTTTTTCATAAAGTGGTGTTTACCACCAGCGAATGGGCCCTCAAAACCTAATGATCGGAATTTCGAAATGAGCTCGCGGCGGGAAGTGCTATGCAGCATCAGCGGGCAGTCTAGCGTTGAGATCTATTCCATCGAGGACTGGGATAGCATCCCCATCTCGTAGTTTGAGAAACAGCCACCCTTCGATCACTTCAACCAATTCGTTGCGGCATTCTTCGACAGTCTTTCCTTCAGCCCAGATCCCTTGAAGCTCAGGAATCTCGGCATAGACAGTTCCCCCCTCCAGAGTCTCGTATTTGGCTTTCTTCAACGCCGCGGAGATGTAGTTCGTCAGCATATCTAACCTTCTTTGCAGTCCAATCTATGAAAAGGGGCGAACAATGTCAATCACTCGTTGCGCGGTGTTCGTACCATTGCCAAGATCGATGTAGCCTCCGATCGTGCGTCTGCTTGAACAATAAGACCCTCCGGACTCCTTCCCTACATCATCCCCTGCGGATCGACATCGATGGTCAACTGGATCTTCTTGTTCTTGCTAAGTGCGGAGGCTTCGTACTGTTGCCTGGCTTTGACGAGAGCGGTGCGAAGCTGCGAGCCGGACGGATCAGTTGACTTGAAGTTTTTGATGAGGATATGTGTGCGGTACCGATTCTTGATCTTTGGGATGGCGGCCTCAGCAGGGCCAAGCACTGTGAAATACTTCCCCGCGCTCGGCTGCAAGAATTCTCCGAATTTCTTTGCGTGGTGATCAACTTCGTTCTCCTTCTCGCCTTTGAACTCAACAAGGACGATTCGGGAAAATGGCGGGTAGTCAAGCTCCCTGCGGTA
Source organism: Bacteroidota bacterium (assembly GCA_038043105.1). Classification (GTDB taxonomy): domain Bacteria; phylum Bacteroidota; class Ignavibacteria; order UBA10030; family UBA10030; genus VGWB01. The sequence continues at coordinate 2,271 of JBBTCR010000260.1, read as the reverse complement.
TTCGAGCTCCTCGCGGTAGAAACCGGGAAAGTCGTGCGATACGACATGCTTCAGACTGTAATGTTCGGGCCGAAGTGTCTGGATGATGACCTCACCGGCGAGATCGCTGCGCCCGGCCCTTCCAGCGACCTGGGTCAACAGCTGGAATGTTCGCTCGGCTGAGCGGAAATCCGGCAAGAGCATCTGCGTGTCGGCTGAAATCACGCCCACGAGCGTCACGCGGGGAAAATCGAGCCCCTTTGCAACCATTTGGGTGCCAAGCAAGATGTCTGCCTTGCCGGTCCCGAATTCCATCAGCAGCCTATTATGTGCCCCCTTGCGACTCGTCGTATCGAGATCCATTCGCAAGAGCCGCGCCTCCGGAAGAAGGCCCTGTAACTCCTGCTGAACCTGCTGCGTTCCAAATGCATGGAATCGAATCTCGATCCCACCACACTTGGGGCAAACTGTCGGGGGTTTTTTGACGAACCCGCAGTAATGGCAGCGGAGATGCTTCTTTGTAACATGGTACGTGAGCGTGACTTCACAGTTGTCACATTGCTCCACGAAGCCGCAGTCATAACACTCGACGACGTGCGAAAAACCGCGCCGGTTTTGAAGGAGAATAGTGCCCTCATTGTTCTGCAACCGCTGCCGGATTTTATCCTTCAAGACGTGCGAGATCGAAACGATGGGAAGCCGTTTCGGAAACTCCCCCTGACGCTCCTTCACTTCCTTCTTTAATTCTTCATAGACCCATTTGCGCTCCTTGGTCATATCAACGATCTCGATACTCGGCAGCCTCGCATTGTCCACGCGCTCGGGTAGTACAAGCATCTCATACTTCCCGCTCAGGGCGTTGTGATAACTTTCTGCTGAGGGAGTCGCAGAGCCCAGAATGACGACGGCCTTGGTGTTTGAGGCACGAACGATGGCGACATCGCGTGCATTGTATCGAGGCGTCGAGTCGAACTGCTTGTAGGAGGCCTCCTGTTCTTCGTCCACTACGATGAGGCCAATGTTCCGCAACGGAGCAAAAATCGCCGAGCGCGGACCGATGACGATCTTAATTCTCGCTTCGTGCGCAAGGCGCCAGGCATCGAACCGCTCACCAACAGACATCCGACTGTGCATCACGGCGACATCGTTGGCAAAATGCGCCTTGAACCGGCGGACGGTCTGTGGCGTGAGAGAGATTTCGGGAACGAGCACGATCGCTGTTTTTCCTGCGGCGAGAACGAGGCGGATCGTTTCAATGTACACCTGAGTCTTGCCGCTGCCCGTGACACCATGAAGTAAAAACGTCTTGTATCGCACCTCCTGGATCGCAGCAGCGATGGTCTGAACTGCGTGCTGTTGGTACTGGTTGAGTGTGATGTGAGGGGGCGGCTCAATGGGTTCATATTCGCTTTCTCGAACCACCTCACGCAGCGTGATGGCAACCAAGCCCTTCTGTTCGAGGGTCCTAAGCGTTGAAAGTGATGCGCCCGCGTGTTTCAAAACACCCTGTACTCGTTGCCGTTGTTCGGCTCCGGAGAGCGCAAGCAACAACGCGCGTTGCTTGGGAGGCAGGCGGCCGGATTTCTCGTCGGTGCTTGCGTCAAGCTGGTAAAGGGATCCTTTCCCTCCATCGGTCAGTTGCACGAATTTTTCCAGCTTCGGTTTCGCTCTAGGTTTAGCAATTTCTTCAACCGTGATCCACCCCCGCTGCTCCATCTGATGAAGCGCCGCGTGGATGCGGCTCGCCCGTGTTTTCTTTTGGAGTTGCGCGACCGTCAGATCGTTGCCGTGTTGGAGCGCAGCAAGGATCGCGTGCTGCTTCGGTGCGGTTCGCTTCGTTGCTTCGAGTGCAGAGCGGATGTCTTCTACCGCCAGCCGGACGTGCCTCGTTCTCTCGATCGTGAGGCCCTGCGGTGTCGCTGCCTTAAGTACTTCCCCCCATGGAGCGAAATAGTATTCAGACATCCACCGTGTGAGTCTGAGCATTTCCTCTGAGAATGTCGGCTCAGCATCGAGGAGGTCGATCAACGGCTTGAGCCCTTGCACGGGTGCCACCGCCGGGAAGCCGACGATCACTCCGGAAAGCGTCTTCTTTCCGAACGTGACCAGGACGCGTGACCCAGCTTTTGCAAGCGGTTGTAGCTCTGGAGGTGTGATATACGTGAAGGTCTTGTCAAGCGGAACTGGAAGAGCAATATCGACGAGGAATTGTTTCATCTCTCAATGGTGGGAGGGAGCCCCGAACGACTTGTCATTCCCGCCCGAACGCTGGCGGGCGGGCAGTCGGGCGGG
>JBBTCR010000259.1:0-3591 GCA_038043105.1 Bacteroidota bacterium | reverse complement strand
CCATACTCGCGCGCTTGTTTGATAGCAATTTGGAACCGCTTGATGGCGAGCGGGTACTCCATGCGAACATAGATATATCCCTGGTGGACGTTCTCGATGGCGTACGCGCCAATGATCATTCCTTCGATGACAGAGTGCGGGTCACCCTCGATGATACTTCTATCCATGAACGCGCCCGGGTCGCCTTCATCGGCGTTGCAGATGACGTACTTGATATCGCCGTGCGCATGCTTGCACGACTCCCACTTCACTCCCGTCGGAAATCCACCGCCGCCTCTTCCACGCAAGCCGGAGGCTTTGATTTCCGCCAACACCTCGTCCGGTGTCATTGAGGTGAGGACTTTTGCCAACGCCCTATATCCACCCCGCGCGATGTAGTCATCAATTTTCTCGGGGTCAATCATGCCGCGGTTGCGCAACGCAACAAGCATTTGGTCGGCGAAAAAGGGGATGTCCGACATTCTCGGAATAGGAGTCTTCTCCGCGGGAGGTGTGTACATCAACTTCTTGACTGGTCTACCTTTGAGGAGGTGCTCCTCAACGAGATGAGGGATGTCTGTCGTCTTTAGCAGCTGGTAGAATATGCCATCAGGTTGCACGACCACGAGGGGGCCCGCGCCACAGAACCCGTTGCAACCGGTAAACACGACCTCTGCTTCATTCTGTAAGTTGTGCTTCTTGATTTCCCGGTCAAGAGCATCTTTTATTTCAAAAGAATGGTTTGATACGCACCCTGTTCCAGCACAAACCATCACTTGCAGCCTGAACGGTTTCATTCTGGAGTCTCCTCAATAGGTTTACCGTATTCGCTCACTGCCGATGGACAGAGCGTACTCAGGCACGAATTTTCCACTCAGGACATGGTCTCCGAAAATCTTCCTCGCTTTCTCTTCTGTGAGGTCGACGTACTTCACCGGGGCCTCACCTGCGAGCTCGATTGTCGCCATCGGCTCTCTGCTGCATAAGCCTGCACATCCTGAGGTAGTGATGATGACGTCTTTGACGTTGTGCGTCTCAATTTCCTGCAGGAATGCACTCATAATCGTCCGTGCACCCGCTGCAATGCCGCACGTCCCCATGTGGACAGTAATCTTTGCTCTGCCGCCCCCTTCCCTAACCGTCATCTTCCTTCGTGCTTCCTCGGAAATTTTGTCAAGGTCTTCTATTTTCAATTTTGGCATCCTTCTTCCCTCCTCTCGTAGGGACTCTTACTTCGATTGATACTTCTTCAGCAACCGTGGGACACCATCGATCGTCATTGGCCCGAAGAGGTCATCGCCGATGATGAGCACCGGGGCTAGTCCGCACGTCCCAACACAACCTGTCACCTCGATGCTAAACTTCATATCAGGGGTCACATCGCCGCACTTGATGTTCAGCTCTCGCTCCAATGCGCTGACAACCCTTGGCGCGCCGAGCGCGTGACAGGGCGTGCCCAAGCAGACACTGATCCGATGCTTCCCCTTCGGCTTGAGGCTGAAGGCATTATAGAACGTGGCGATGCTGTAGACTTTGCTGAGCGGTATCTTTGCCTCTTTTGAGATTTCGAAGAGGACATCCCGCGGTAGATAGTTGAGCTCATTCTGGATGTCGTGCATCATCTCGATGATATTCTCGGGCTTCCGTTCCCAGCGGTTGATGATCTCCTCGGCTTTCGTATGAACGTCATATTCCATTGTCCGTCTCCTTGTGAACTATGAGAGACTCTCTGTGTTTTCCCTGATATACTCTCTGATGAATGTTAAGGCATCCGGCGAATTCAGATCTAGCCCTTGGAGCCGTTTTCGAACTTCGTTCGTGTCAAATGTGAATTCCTGTCCATCATGCTCATAGCAGTATCTGAAGTTCACGTCAGGGTTACCAGCGACGAGCATGACAATGGTTGCAGCCATGTCGCCGAGCGGCTTCCTGTCGATGTTGCTGAGCTGAAAACTTGCGATGACTTTTGTGCCGAAGCATGGAACAGAATGGATATCCAACCTTCCATTTGCCGCTTTTGTTGCCTCATCAAGCAGCGCCAACCCCAAGCCGACTTTCCGTGTCGTCCGGGTTGTGTAGAAGGGGTCAGTAACTTTCTCCACTGCACCAGGCATCATGCCTCTTCCATCGTCCGTAATTTCTATTCTTAATACGTCTTTCAAATGGTTTTCTTGGATAACTATCTCTACGTTCTTCGCACCGGCGTTAATAGAGTTTTCAACGATGTCTAGGATATGGAGTGAAAGGTCTTCCATTCCTTATGTTGCTCGCACCATTCTGCCGTCTTCGTTTCTTATCGCCTTCATGATCTCTTGAAATGATGGTTCTTCCAAAAGATACCCGCTCATCGCTTTTCCAATATCATCAAGGTAGTGTGCATCGGAGTTTCTGATAAATGTGTAACGACTGTACTCTTGGAATCTTTTTCTCGCTTCCTCATCGTTCGTGTTTATCGAAATCTCCAGTGCATCAAACCCCAAAGTTTCTGGTATAAATCCTAATTGTCCGATCACGCTGTAACTTTCTCTATCAATGTGCGAGGCAATTGCAAGTCCATGCAGCTGATGAATCGCGCCGACGATGTGTTCGGTTGATACATCTGTTGCACCGATGAGGAGTCTATTCTGGTATCCCTCAACCTCATCGAACTCATTGGCGATGACCTGCAACCCGAACACATCAGGGTTGTTTTCCCCTTGGAGATGGTCATATACAAACGACTGCAGTTCGAGTGCCAATTCTTCTGTTTCAAAGATCGCGAGGATGTGAACTTCTTCCCTCGTACACACTTCCATGCCCGGAAGCACTACAACCTTTTTCCCTTCAGCACATTTCATGACCGCGTGCACATTTTCCGCCGAATTGTGGTCGGTGATCGCGATGATATGGAGCTTATGTTCAAGAACTTTCGCTATGATCTTCTGCGGCGACATTTTCAAGTCACCACACGGCGAAAGACACGTATGAATGTGTAAATCCGCCCTAAGATATCTCAGCATTACTTCACATTGCTGATTCCCAACTCGTACAATTTCCCTATCGTCTCAAACGCTGGGAGTTTGCACACAAGTATCGTCACCTGCTCATCAATGGCCCTTTCTAAGGTCTCCGGAGAAGGATCTCTTCCTTGGACGAGGATGATTGCCGCCAGCTCTTTCAGGACCGCGACTGCCACGATGTTGACATGGACTTGCATCGTGACCCACACGTTCCCAGCTTTACCGTTGGCAATGACGTCACTCATAAGGTCACTGGCGTAGCCGCCAGTCACTTCCAGCTCCAATTTGTTTCCACCGCAACAAGTCGATAAATCAAGTTTTTCAACAATCTCTCTGACAGTCATTTCTTTTGCACCTCCGTACTATATGGGACTTTCCGACTGTGAGCGAGAACAGTCTCGAGAAGGTCGCTCGACATTGAGGCAAACTTCTTCATAGCAAGAAACACACAATCGTCAGCGGCGGCAATCCCCTTCACCACGTCTTCTGCGAAGGCCATACAAGTGGGCGTTCCACAAGCACCGCAGTCGATTTTGGGAAGCATCTCAAAAAACTTTCGCTTCTGGTGCATCTTCTGAATTGCCGCTGAGACATCCTCATCGAGCGGCTCAAC
>JBBTCR010000258.1:0-5837 GCA_038043105.1 Bacteroidota bacterium | reverse complement strand
TGAGAGTGATAATTTTCAGGCTATCACGCCGGTGACGTGCGATCATCTTTGTCGAAGGATACAGTAAATAACTTTCTTTGAATTTGTATTGTATGAAAAGATGTCAGGAGAATCAATCGACAATTACATCCTTGCTCTCTCCAGAACAGCGCAGAAGAACCCATCAGTTCCGTCGCGATGCGGGAGAAGTTTGGTGTATCTCGTTGAGGCAAGCTTTTCAAGATTGAAGTTCGAAAGGTAGGACAATGGATCAGAGACAGCATACTCTTTCTGTTGCACAAGAAATGCCTCAACAACGTCTTCGTTTTCCTCCCGGAGCAGCGTACACGTTGCGTAGACGAGCTTGCCTCCCGGTTTCACCAGTGGGGCGCTGGTATTCAAGATGTTGAGCTGCTTTGACGAGAGTTCCCGAACGCTCTCCTCCGTCACGGTCCATTTCATGCCGGGATTGCGACGAATCGTTCCCAAGCCGCTGCACGGTGCGTCGACGAACACAAGATCAAAATACGCGCTGGACTGCTGTGAGAGAGTGGAAAGATCTTTGACTTCTTTGATCCGCACGTTCGAAACACCCGCACGCCGGAGACGCTTGCGCAGCTGCTCGAGCCTGAACTTCTGCACATCCGTTGCGACGATCTCGCCCCGGTTGTTCATCAACGCGGCGAATTCGAGTGTTTTGCCTCCGGCGCCGGCACAAGCATCGAGGACCTTCGCCGTAGGCTTCGGATCGACCAACAACGGCAAGAGCTGGCTCCCCTCATCCTGTACCTCGAACATCCCATCCCGAAATGATTGAAGCTGAAAGATGTTGATGCGTTTCGGTACCTCAAGTCCGAACGGCGAGAGCTGCGTTCGCTTTGTCTCGACTCCCTCTGCCTTAAGCAGCTTCTGACACCCATCGACAGTGGTTTTCAGAGTATTCACCCGAAGGGTAAGCGATGCCTGCTCATTCAAGCTCGCACACAGCCTTTCCGTTTCTTCCTCACCGTATTGAGAAAAAAAGCGTTCAACCATCCACCGAGGATAGGAATACCGGATGCCAATCCGCTCCGCCGCTTCCTGCTCCTCATCCGTCGCCTGAGAGGGAATTTTCGTGAGCAAGTCATCGAGGATTGCCTTGAGACGAGAAGACTTGAGTTGGGGAAGAAGGTCTCCGCTCGATAGAACCGTGCGGCGCTCCACAAGAAGCAAGTACGTGACAAGAAGGAGAAGGAATCCATCTTCCGGAGGGACGCCCTGCCTCTGTCCACCCACCACACGCTGAAGGACGACATCGCATCGTCGAAGGTGTCTGAGCGTGCCGTAGACAGTCTCCGCAATGAACCGACGGTCGTGGGAGCCAAGATATTTATGAGAGCGAAAAAACGAATCGATAAGGCTGTCAGCGGGGTTGCCCGATGTGTGGATGAGTTGGAGAAGTTCCCGCGTGTGGCCAAGGAGTGAAGAGAGTTTCATTTCGCTGCTAAGATACGGAGAATTTGGCAGGCCCACAAAAAAAATCCCCTCTCCTATCATAGGAGAGGGGACAAAGGGGTGAGGTTACTCCACGACCTCAGCTCTTGCTTTGATCACAAATTCCACAGCGCCATGATCGCCTACATCAACCTTGACCGTGTCCCCCTCAGCGATTTCACCCGCCAGGATTTTCTCCGACAGTCTATTGACCACATACCTTTGGACGGTCCGCTTCAGCGGACGTGCACCAAAAGCCGGATCGAATCCAGCCCTCGCGAGCCACTCCTTGACGTCGTCCGAAAACTCCAGGATGATATTCTTCGCCGAGGCAAGCTTTTGGACGTTCTTCAGCTGCAGCTCAACGATTTGCTGAATCTCCGGCATCGTGAGCGGCTTGAAGAGAATGATTTCATCGATCCGGTTCAAGAACTCCGGACGAATCGTCTGCTTCAGCATCTCCAGAAGTCTCACCCGGAGCTCGTCCATGATCTCGTCACGGTTGCTTTCATCCAGGTGCTGCAATTTGTCCTGGATAAGATAAGAACCGAGGTTCGACGTCATAATGACGATCGTATTCTTGAAGTTCACCGTCCGCCCTTTGCTGTCGGTTAATCGACCCTCATCAAGCAGTTGCAGCATGACGTTGAATACCTCGGGATGAGCCTTCTCGATTTCATCCAAGAGAACAACCGAATACGGTTTCCGGCGGACGGCTTCCGTTAGTTGTCCTCCCTCCTCATAGCCGACGTATCCGGGCGGGGCACCGATGAGTCGGGATACGGAGAACTTCTCCATATACTCACTCATGTCGATACGCACCATGGCGGTCTCATCATTGAAGAGAAACTCCGCCAATGCCCGTGCAAGCTCCGTCTTTCCAACACCCGTGCTGCCGAGGAAGATGAATGAGCCAATCGGACGTTTTTCATCCTGCAGTCCGGCGCGACTTCTTCGAATAGCATCGGCGACGGCCTTCACGGCGTCATTCTGGTTGATCAAGCGCTCGTGGATGCGTGCCTCGAGATGCAGAAGCTTTGTGCGCTCACTCTCCAGCATTCGCTGGACTGGTATCCCTGTCCACTTGGCAACGATCTCCGCAATATCCTCAGCGTCAACCTCCTCCTTGAGCATCTTTCGATTCTTTTGGACATCTGCCAGCTTCGACGATGCATCTTTGAGCTTTTTCTCGAAACCCGCGATGATACCGTAGCGTAACTCCGCCACGCGACCGAGATCACCTTGGCGCTCCTTTTGCTCCGCTTCAACCTTCGCCCGTTCGATTTCCTCCTTCATCTTGCGGATAGATTGGATCAGCTCTTTTTCTAGCTGCCAGTGGGCGCGAAGCTCAGACCTTTGCTGGTTCAGTTCAGCAAGCTCCTGGCTGATGGTGTCCAGCCGAGCCTTAGAATCCTCATCATGTTCTCGTTTTACAGCCTCCCGTTCGATCTCCAGTTGCTTGATGCGTCGCTCGACAGTGTCCAGCTCCTCGGGCATCGAATCAATCTCAATCCGAAGCTTCGATGCCGCCTCATCAACGAGATCGATTGCTTTGTCCGGCAAGAACCGATCGGTAATGTAACGGTGGCTGAGTTGGGCCGCAGCGACAATTGCTCCGTCGGTTATCCGAACACCGTGATGGACCTCGTAACGCTCCTTGAGGCCGCGCAGAATCGAGATGGTGTCTTCAACACTCGACTCATCCACCAGGACCGGCTGGAAGCGTCGTTCCAGCGCTGGATCCTTTTCGACATGCTTGCGGTACTCGTCGATGGTTGTCGCACCGATGGCGCGCAAATCACCGCGCGCCAGCGCAGGCTTGAGCATGTTCGCAGCATCAACTGCACCCTGAGCGGCTCCGGCCCCAACGAGAGTGTGCAGCTCGTCGATGAAGAGAATGATCTCCCCATTGGATTCTGTCACTTCCTTGAGAACCGCCTTGAGCCGTTCTTCAAACTGACCGCGGAAGCTCGTCCCGGCAACCAGGGTGCCCATATCGAGAGCAACGATCCGTTTCGTTTTCAGGTTTTCGGGCATGTCTCCCTGGACGATACGGTGAGCGATGCCTTCAGCGATGGCGGTCTTGCCCACGCCCGGATCACCAATGAGCACAGGATTGTTCTTTGTCCGGCGCGAGAGCACCTGCAGCACACGGCGAATCTCATCCTCACGGCCGATGACGGGATCCAGCTTCCCTCTGCGCGCAAGCTCATTGAGATCCCGGCCGAACCGCTCAAGTGCTTGATACTTATCTTCAGGGTTCTGATCCGTCACCCTTTGCGTTCCGCGTATCTCTTTGAGGGCTTTGTAGAGCCCGTCCTTCGTTACGCCCTGGTCGTGAAGGAGTTCTGAAGCACTGAAGAGCTGCCCGCCATGTGTGGGTCCCTCCAGCAATCCGAGCAGCAAGTGTTCGGTGCTGATGTAGTCGTCTTTGAGCTGCTGAGCTTCTTTCTGCGCCGCCTCAAAGACCTGCAGCGAGGCTGGAGAGAGATGTTGTTGACCCAGTCCGGCCCCCTGCACCTTGGGGAGCTTCTCAATCGCCTCGTTGATTTTGATTTTGAGATAGTTGAGATTCGCACCGACCTTCTGCAAGAGAGGCGCAACGATCCCTTCGCTGTCTTGAACGAGCGCAGCAAGCAGATGCCCAGGCTCGAGCGCTTGATTGCTGTAGCTCGAAGCAATCTCCTGTGCGTTCTGGACCGCTTCCTGGGATTTGAGAGTAAACTTGTTGAAGTTCATCATTGACGTCCTTCCGTAAAAAAGGCGAGGGTTCGCCTCGCCTTTCCTTAGATCTTCGTCACGCCGTCTGCGTACTGCAGACTGCTAACTGTAGGCTGAGGTCACTTATCATCCACCACTTCGTAGTCCGCATCTTCAACCTTTTTCCCCTTCTCGCCACCCTGCTGTTGCTCGCCAGCCGCTTGGCCTGGGGGCGGCCCCTGAGCCTGAGGACCAGCACCTGCCTGTTGACCGCGGGCCGCTTCGTACATCCTCGTGGAGGCATCGTTCCAGGCGTTGTTCAAGGCTTCCATCTTCGCCTTGATGTCACTGTGGTTCCCGCTCTTAATAGCTTCATCAAGCGCGTTGGCCGTATTTTCCACCTTCGCCTTGGCCTCGGATGGCATCTTGTCACCGAGCTCCTTCAGTTGCTTGCGTGTCTGGAAAACCAGGTTGTCCGCCTGATTCTTGGTCTCGATCTCCTCCTTCCGTTTCCTATCCTCAGTGGCGTGAGATTGAGCATCCGTCTTCATTTTCTCGATCTCTTCCTTGGTCAAGCCGCTCGATGAGGTAATACGAATGCTCTGCTCTTTGTTTGTCGCTTTGTCCTTCGCAGACACGTGGAGGAGCCCGTTCGCATCGACGTCGAACGTCACCTCGATCTGCGGAATGCCACGAGGTGCGGGTGGTATTCCATCGAGGTGAAATCGGCCGAGGGTCCGGTTGTCAACGGCCATCGGACGTTCACCCTGCAGCACATGGATCTCGACCGATGGCTGGCTATCAGAGGCCGTTGAGAAAATCTCGCTCTTCCGCGTCGGGATCGTTGTGTTTGCCTGAATCATCTGCGTCATCACGCCACCGAGCGTCTCGATGCCGAGCGTCAATGGAGTGACATCGAGCAACAGCACATCCGTCACCTCGCCGGTAAGAACTCCGCCCTGAATCGCAGCACCAACGGCAACGACTTCGTCCGGATTGACCCCTTTGTGCCCCTCCTTGCCAAAGATATCCTTGACGAGCTGTTGCACGCGAGGAACGCGGGTCATTCCGCCAACAAGAATTACCTCGTCAATTTGCTGGGGGTTCATACTCGCGTCCCTGAGCGCTTTCTCCACCGGCGGCATGCATCTCTGTACAAGATCCTCGACGAGTTGTTCAAACTTCGCTCGAGTAAGGTTCATATTGAGATGCTTCGGACCCTCCGCGGTCGCCGTAATAAACGGAAGGTTGATCTCCGTCTGCATCAACTGCGACAGCTCCATCTTGGCCTTCTCGGCAGCTTCCCGCAATCGCTGAAGCGCCATGGGATCCTTTCGGAGGTCAATTCCTTCCTGCTTCTTGAACTCGTCGGCGATGTAGTCCAGGACGCGCTGGTCAAAATTATCACCACCGAGGTGTGTATCGCCGTTTGTCGATTTTACCTCAAAGACTCCTTCGCCCAATTCAAGAATCGAGATATCGAATGTCCCCCCTCCAAGATCGAACACCGCGACTTTGATGTCCTTATGTTTCTTGTCGAGACCGTACGCCAATGCGGCCGCTGTGGGCTCGTTGATAATTCGCCGAACGTTTAACCCCGCGATCTCCCCCGCTTCCTTTGTCGCCTGGCGCTGCGCGTCGTTAAAATACGCAGGCACCGTGATCACCGCTTCAGTGAGCTTCGT
>JBBTCR010000257.1:0-2571 GCA_038043105.1 Bacteroidota bacterium | reverse complement strand
CAAGAGATTGGCTCTGCTGAATATTCGATGCCCCTCGCAACCTGCTTACGAGCCGGCGCGGCAGGCTGCGTGTCAGAAAGAACACCAGGAGATAAGTGACCAGCTTGTCGACGGGATCGGAAGCAAGGCCTTGATAGAAAACGCTGTTGAGGAGCGTGTTGCCCATTGATCGGAAATAAATGACGAGGAAGTCGGTTCCAGCCATCATCATGCCGCTGAAGAGATAGGCAGATATTGGGGCCGATACGATGGCGGCGAGAACTCCCTGCAGGATGCCGCCGGGGACGACGAGATACCACCTCCGGAACCAGCCACGTCGGGCAAGGTAGCCGGTGAACGCGCCGATCACGACGACGACCGGTATGAAGAACATCATCGAGGGGTGGCCGAATGCCGATGCAAGCAAATTCGCAAAGCTTCCGCAGATGACCGCAGACCACGGCCCTACAAGAACCGCGACGAGCACAGTCCCGATGGAATCGAGATAGATTGGAATCTTGAGCAGGGCGGTGATTTGGCCGACCGTCAGGTTGAGCGCAATGCAGAACGCAACGAAGGGGAGTGCAGCCCCCGTCATTTCTTCAGCGATGCGTCGGCGTATGGAGTTGAGCATTGGAACCTCACCCTTTCCCTCTCCTAACAGGAGAGGGAATCCTGATTTCCGATCGAGAAAAAAACGCTGTCCCCCTCTTAGGGGGACTTCAGGGGGTTCGCCAGCGCTTCAATAATCATCTCGACCACTCCATCCGTGTACTTCAAAACATCGATGTTCGTAAATCGAAGGACGCGGAATCCCTGGGATCGCAAGAATTCATCGCGGTGTTTATCGTACTCGATTCCTTCGTCTGTGTAGTGTTGTCCGCCGTCGACCTCGATGATCAGTTGGGCTTTCCAGCAGACAAAATCTACGATGTAATCTCCGATAGGAGTCTGCCGTCTGAAATAATATCCTATTTGGTTACCGCGAAGCTGCGACCAAAGCCTTCGTTCCGCATCGGTCATCTCCTTCCGAAGGGACCGTGCTTTTTGAATTGAAGAATGTCGATATCGAAGTGGATCATTCACTTTGACCCTCACTCCTTCGACTCGTCCCGCCAACGGCGGGACTCGCTCAGGACGTTGCCCATCCCTCTCTTAATCCCGATGCATAACATCGAGACGCAAAAAGCGGGAAGGAGAGGTGGCAATTACTCCATCCAAACAACAGAACCCGACGATCGCCGGGTTCTGCAAGGGATAACTCATGCACAGCAAACGACGTCCTACACAATTAAGGCTGCCGGGTTCTCGAGAATCTTCTTAAAATCTTGCAGAAACCTCGCGGCAACAGCCCCGTCGATAATACGATGATCGGATGAGAGCGTTGCCTTCATCGTATGCCCGATGGCAATCTGGCCGCTCTTCACAACAGGCTTCTCGACGATTGTGCCGATTGCCAGAATCGCTCCTTCCGGCGGATTGATGATGGCGACGAAATCATCCACACCGAACATCCCAAGATTGCTGATGGTGAAGGTCGCACCCGTATATTCCTCGGGCTTGAGTTTCCGAGAGCGCGCTCGCTCGGCGAGGTCAACCAGCTCAGCGTTGATCTGCACGATGGTCTTCTGCTCGCAATTGCGTATAATGGGCGTGACAAGACCCTCCTCAAGCGCAACAGCAACACCGATATGCGTGAAATGATACTGCCGCATCTTGTCGCCAAGATACGTCGCATTCACTTGCGGATGCTTCATCAGCGCCGTGGAAACAGACTTGATGATGATGTCCGTGAAACTGAGCTTCAATCCTGAAACGTTACTGACCTGATCGCGGAATACGATAGCCGGTTCCATGTCGATTTCGATCGTGACATAGAAATGCGGCGCGGTCAGCTTGCTTTCCGCCATACGCCTGGCGATCGTTTTCCTGATCAGAGAGAGTTCAACATCCTCTGATGTCCCGGGAACGATTGGCCGAGCTGCTGGGGCTGAAACTCCGAACTTGCCGGAGAGAACTCCTTCGATGTCGCGCTTGATCACGCGTCCTTGAGGTCCGCTACCGGCTACTCGGCCAAGATCGATATTGTGCTGCTGAGCGAGGCGTTTGGCTAAAGGCGAAGCCTTGGTATGACCGTCTGTCGGCTGAGGTGGCAGAGCTGCGGTTGCAGATGGTGTGAGCGCCGTCGGAGTCGGTGGAATCTGCGTCGTTGAGGGAGTCTCCGCTTCCTTTTTTGCCGGAGCTGCGACTGCTGCTTCCGAGAGAAGGGGAGTGATGTCCTCGTTCGGCTCGCCGATGATCGCAATCAGGCCACCGATGGGGGCTCTGCCGCCTTCCGGGACGACGATCTTCCGAAGCACTCCCGTTTCGTAAGCCTCCAGCTCCATATCGGCTTTATCAGACTCGATCTCGACGAGCATCTCGCCCTGTTTGACTTTCTCACCTTCTTTCCGAAGCCATTTCAGAATGACACCCTCTTCCATGGTGTCACTCAGCTTCGGCATTAAGACTTTCGTTGCCATGGAGGTTCCTTGATTGATCAGTCGAGATAAAGAACCTTTTTGACTGCCTTGCGGATCTTCTCGATGTTCG